>JAFAKZ010000043.1 GCA_019234745.1 Burkholderiales bacterium | reverse complement strand
GGGCGCCAGCTATCGTCTGTCCGACGCCCTGCAACTGCGCGCTGGTTGGTCCTACGATCAGTCGCCGGTCACGGACGCCAACCGCACGCCGGCCCTGCCGGACGGCAATCGCCGCTGGTACTCCTTCGGCGCGAACTGGAAGCTGTCAAAGCAGTCGTCGCTCGATCTCGCCTACTCCTTCATCCAGGTCGGCGATGTCAAGCTCAACGACTACGACAATGGCGGCGTGACCGCCAATGGCCAGCAAGTGTGTGACCCGTCGAAAAATACGTCGAGCTGCTCCACGACCGTTGGCAAGGATCACGTGTACTCCAGCATCTTGGGTCTGCAGTACAACCACAAGTTCTGACCCTAGGTTCTTGTAGTTACCTTGCCGGTGATCAACCGGCAGCGATGGTGCCCGGCAGAGCCGGGCACTTTCGTTTTGTGCGTGCTCAAGCAGCGGATCATCCTGATAGATTCCTACTCCCCCCGCCCTCGCCGCCGCTGGTACCCGCAAGGGGGTAGGCCCTGGTTCCAGGGCGCCAAAGCGCCAAGAACACACGCACGGAGTCGCGCTTCGCTCGATGCGTCAGCGTTCCGTCATTGATGCTCGACGTTATTGGTTGGCTGAGTGCGTTCGAATTGAGCCTTGCTGTCCCTCATGGGTAGCGCCTAGTGACCGCTTGTAAGCGCGCCATTGCATCCCTGCGTTCGCTACCTACGCTTAGGCAAAAGGTCAATTGTCGTTGCTGCAATGGCCAGGTTGGCGGATCAAGTTGCGCCGCGTGCCAGTAACAGACCGGCAACCCCCGATTCGGACACGTTCATGCGACGCCGCTCGATCATGGGGTAGATCGAAGAAGTGGGGGATCTATGTTCGCCAATTTCGTTCGCGGGGTGGTGCTGGCGATCGCCCTGCTTTGCCCAGTCGTCGGCGCATCGGAACCAAAGGCGCCTGTGCCTCGGTCACTGGTCGCTGCAGTCAAGTTCGTGCCTCAGGTCAACCGCTGGCGCCGGGACTTCCCTTTCCCCACCACGACCAGTAGTTCGCAGCCGAACTTCTACGTCACGACGAGCGTGTCGGGCAGCCTTCAAAACCTGACCCTGTCGGCTACCTTGATCCCGAAACTGGCCGACGTAGGCACGACGCAAAACATCTACCTAGTTGCGCTGATCGGCAATGCAATTTACGCGAACAATGGGCAGGGCTGGGTCAGTGTGACCAATGTTCAGTCTGTGCCGGCGTATCAAACAGGCACGCTCGCCGGCGCAAACCAAATTCCCATTGTCTCCAACCTGAATTTGACCAGTCTGGCGGGCACGCTGGTCGTCGTGGGCTACGGCACGTCGATCAACGACGTGCTTCAAAACGGGCGATACCAGCTCGTCTACCGTCTTGCGAACCTCGCGACCAGCGCGATATCGATCAAGAGCCTTTCGAGCACGCAGCCCTACCCCATGACGCCGCTGAGCATCACGACGGCGGGTGTCGACACGAACTCCCCGGTCGTCGTGCAATTTTCCGATGGCGCTGGGTTTTCCGTCAGCGCCAAGCCCCTGAGGGTGACGGCCGATGGCACGGTAGTGGTCCCGGTGCCGCTCTATTCCCCGCCGTCCGCAAACGGCGCCGTCGTGGCGGGGAATGTCAGTGTTTCAATCCAGCAGGGCTCGGTTGTTTCACCACCCATGTCGCTGGCAATCCAGAAATTGCCGAGCAATACGGATTTCGGCACCAGCCTGGGGCAGATCAGCCACGCCTATCTCAACTATGAATCCATGCTGCTCGCGGCCAGGATCAACGAACTCCAGGCATTGCAGCTGCAGTCGGGGTTCACGGGGAGCGTCAGCACGGCAATCTACAGCTACCAGCAGCGTTTGAATGAGGTGATCGAAGAGCGCAACGATGTCGATCGGATTTCTCAAAATAGCGCACTGAAGCTGGCCTTCGGCACATTCCCCGACGGCTCGACACTGTATTTCGATCAGCACACCGTCGCCCGGATGGACAGCCAGTTCGGCCTATTGTTGGCTGAGATGGCGCCGACGTATGCAAGTAGTCCCATTGCGTCCACGGCGCTTGATCGGGTACGCGAACAACTACAGCGCAGGAGGCCGGGAGAGCAGCTGAGTTTGCCGACTGTTCAAAACGTCATCAAATTCATTTCCGGTGCGGGCAACGTGTACGAGGGAGTCAAGGCGGTCAATTCGGCCAATGAGGCAGGCTCCACGCTACAGAACGGCAATGGCGATCTGCTCACGCCGCTGGATTTCGCGTCGTCCATTGTGTCCTCCATGTCATCCATCCAAGAGGTAGGGAACCTAGCCGCCAATACCGTCAAGAGCGAGGCCTTGGGGGCGCTCGCCAGCGGGCTTTCCATCGTCAGCAACAGCGTCCATGCAGGCACAGACCTGTACACGATGATTCAGGCCCGCAACAGCGGCGATACGACCTTGTACAACGCGGCGCAAAATGCCTTTATCGCAAACGCGTTCGCGGCCACCGAGGGCATAATACAGGTCGCTGCAGGGGCGGAGTCCGGTGGCTTGGCCGCCCTGCTCTTGCAAGGGATAGTCATTTACGCAAACAGCCAGGCCGAGTCGGCCCAAAAGATCCTCGACGACTTGCAACACGGTGTCCCCGAGGCCAATAACGGAAATGCCGAAGCGCAGGCGGGCAATCAGCTGACCAATGCGGGTTACCCGATTGGCGGTTTCGGTAATGCGACGGGTACGGTCAATGTGAGCAATTCCGCAGGCTATCCGTTCGAATCACTGCCCGGCGTCCAGCTGACACCGATCGGCTACGGTTACGGCGACGTCTCGTCCGTGGCGGATGAAGGCGGCAGCTATGACTTGGTCGTGCCCTTGAATGTGTCAGGAACATCCTATGGCTTGTTGAACCTGGATATCGCAGACCCAGTAACGGGCGACGCGGAAGGCTCGTCCGTGGTCAACCTCAGCGCATTGCAGCCAGGCGGAACGGTATCCCTGCCTACTGTAACGGGCATATGCAATGATACGGATGCCTCCAACCCGGATGGCGACGATCCAGACTGCGATTGACGGCCACGCTTGCAGGCCATGGTGACAGCCTGCCCGCCAGGGCGGGCTGAGCGTGCCGCCTGCGCCGGATAGCCTAAGACGCCAACCGTCGCTATTCCTGCACCAATATGTAGCGAATCTGTGGAACAATCGCACTATTCATCACTCGGAGACAGACGGCTGTCAAAATTCGCCTGTTGAAGCTTGCCAAAAATTCGAGCAAGCGCTAGGCTAAAACGAACGTTTGAAGCAATCCCGGTGGGAAGGGCTAAACTGACTCCTGCCGCGGTTGAATTTTGCGAGCCCCGATCGACACTCCCCATCGAGGAAAATCATGTCACAGTCCAAATTCATCGTCCGCAAGGTGGCCGTTCTCGGCGCCGGCGTCATGGGTGCGCAGATCGCTGCCCATCT
>JAFAKZ010000567.1 GCA_019234745.1 Burkholderiales bacterium | reverse complement strand
TTGGAGGTCGAGGTGGACTCCATATACATCATGCCTTCGACGCCGGTAACGGCGTTCTCGATCGGCGCGGCGACCGTCTCGGCAATCGTTTCGGCGGATGCACCGGGGTAGTAGGCCTGGATCTGGACTACCGGCGGGGCGATATCAGGATACTGCGCAATCGGCAGCGTCCGCATGGCCGCCAAGCCTGCCAGAACCATGAAAATGGAAATGACGAAGGCAAAGATCGGCCTATCGATGAAAAAGCGCGAGAACATATATGCGTGCTCCCCTGATTAGTGCTTCTTGCCGCCAGGCGCGCTGCCTGGTGCACCAGCCTGCTGGGCCTGCTTGGCGGCCTCTTCGGGCGTCATTGGCGCCACGGGCTGGAATGGGAAGAAGATACGGGCCATGCCGTCGATGATGACCTTGTCGCCGGCCTTCAAGCCCTGCTGGATCACCCAGCCATTGGAGTCGGGGCCGTCCAGACGCACCCAGTCGCCGGGGACGACCGGGCGCGGTTCGGCCGCCGGCTTACCATCCTTGCCTGCGCCGACGACGTAGACGAACTTGCCGGTCGGTCCATCGAGCACCGCGCGCTGCGGCAGGGCGATGGCATTGGTCTTGGTCGCGCCGGTGAGCACCACGCGCAGGAACTGGCCGGGTTGGATGTTGCCCTTGCCGTTGGCGACTTCCGCGCGGCTGGAATAGGCGCCCGTATTGGTGTCGGCCTTGTAGTCGGTGAAGTTCAGCTTGCCCGTTTCCGACAGATACTTGCCGTCGCTGGTACGCAGCTTCACCACGTAGCCATCGGTCGGCAGCTTGATCTCGCCGCTATGCGCTTCGTTGTCGATCTTGTTGCGCTCGGCGTCCGACATGGCGAAGTTCACGTAGATCGGGTCCGTCTGCGCCATAGTGGCGAGCAGGCTATCGTTCTGATCGTTGGCGAGGCTGCCTTCGACCTTGAGTGCGCGGCCGACCACGCCGGTAATCGGCGCCGTCACGTCCGTATAGCCCAGGTTGATGTGGGCGGAGTAAGCCTGCGCCTTGGCCGCCTTGAGGCCAGCCTGTGCCAGTTCCAGATTGGATTGGCCGTTGTCGAAATCCTGTTGGCTCACGGCCTTCGCTTCGATCAGCGGCTTCAGGCGCGCAAAGTCTCGCTCGGCTTGCTTGAGTTTGGCTTCAGCCGTGGCGACGTTTGCGTCTGCTGCCGCCGCGGTGGCCGCAAACTGGGCAGGGTCGATCTTGAACAGCGCTTGGCCTGCCTTGACGCGGCTGCCCTCTGTGTACATGCGCTTTTCAACGATGCCGGTGACGCGGGCGCGGATTTCCACCTCACGCGAACCGGCCGTCTGGCCGGGGAATTCGAAGTCGATTGGCACATCGTGTGCAGCGACGGTTATATAGGTGACGGCGGCGGGCGGCATGCCGCCTTGAGCACCGGATTGGTCGCCCTGGCCACAGGCGGCGAGCAGGGCGGTGAGGATGAGTGCCGGCGCGATCTTGAAGGGGCTCAGCAAGGAGGAAGGCGTTTGGCGGGCTTGCATGGCGAGATTCCTTGGGTACGTGGATTGCAATGCGGTGCTTCGCTGAATCGGCGCGTCTGCCGCGCTAGGGCATGGCAGGCGCTCGATCAGGCGACTGTTGACTGGGCCAGTCCACTTATCGGGAAGGGATAGACCCGGTTGACGATCTGCCGGATTTTATATACATACATTGGTGTTTGTAAACTGCTCAGTGTACTTTTTGAAATCTAGGCTAAGTTTGACGAAACGCAAAGCTTACACACGATGTTCGTGTTATTGCGTCAGTCGAACCCCGTCAAATTGCAATATAAAATCGCAACATGGCTAAACGAACGAAAGAACAGGCAGAGCAAACACGCGAAGCGCTGCTCGACGCTGCTGAACGTGTGTTCCACGCAAAGGGCGTGGGGCGTGCGTCGCTCGACGATATTGCGCAGGAGGCTGGTGTTACGCGCGGTGCTGTCTATTGGCATTTCAAGAACAAGGGCGATGTGTTCACGGCCATGTGCGACCGCGTTGCGTTGCCGTGGGAGGCCATGCTCGCGGCGCTGGCGGCCGACCCGGGCGATGACCCGGTGGGCGGCCTCATCCGCAATAGTGTCAATGTGTTGACTCAGGTGGCGAACGACGAACGCACCATGCGCGTGTTCGAGATAATGATGTTCAAGACGGAACTATGCGACGTGGTGGCCGAGGTCATGGAACAGGAGGCAGAGCGGGCGCGCAAGTGCCGTCTGCTGCTGGAAGAGGTGCTCCGCGCCGCGCAGGCCAAGGGGCAGATGCCGCCAGAACTGGACTGCAAGCTGGCGGCCTTCGCGGCCAACAGCTTCGTCGTGGGCTGTATTCGAGAATGGCTGGAACTGCGCGACATCGACCTCACAGAACGCGCGCCGTGGCTGATGACGAGCTTTTTTGCCGGCCTGCGCGTGTGCCCAGCGCCGCCTTCACACTAGGTTGCGCGGCGCGCCTTTGGCCCAGGCTTCGATATTGCCCATCAGCTGCTCCGCCAATCGCTCCATCGCATCCCGGCTGGCCCAGCCTACATGCGGTGTGATGATCAGATTAGGCAGCTGCACATCGAGCAGCGCATTGCCGTTGACGGGTGGTTCTTCCTGAACCACGTCCAGGCCCGCGCCACCCAGTCTGCCATTGCGTAACGCGTCCAGCAGGGCCGCTTCGTCCACCAAGCCGCCCCGGGCGGTGTTGATCAGAATCGCGTCGGGCTTCATTGAGGCAAGCTCGGCGCCGCCAATTAGACCACGTGTTTCCGGCGTAAGCGGGCAGTGCAAGCTGACGATATCAGCCTCGCGTAGCGCGTCGCCAAAGGCCGTATAGCCCGGCCGCGCGCTGGCGCCCTTATGATCGGCGCATAGAACGCGCATGCCAAACGCGCTCGCCAGTGCCGCAGTACGTTTGCCTAGCGAGCCGTTGCCGATGATGGCAAGCGTGCGCCCGCTTAAGTCACGTATCGGCGCGCCGAAGTGGCAGAAGTAGGGCGACCGTTGCCAGGCGCCGTCTGCCAGGTCCTGCCGGTAGGCGGGCAGGCTGCGAGCTAGGGCCAGCATCAGCATGAGTGCATGTTCAGGGACTGTGTTGTCGGCGTAGCCACGGATATTGCAAACGGGGATATTGCGCGCCCGTGCTGCATCGACATCGACATTATTGGTGCCGGTGGCGGCGACGGCGATCAGTTTCAAGCGGGGCAGGGCGGCGATCGTCTCGGCGTCCAGCCTCACCTTATTGCTGATCGCGATGTCGGCATCAGCAAGTCGCGCAATGACGTCGACTTTCGACGTTGCGTCGTAAGCGGTCCAGTGATGCGCGATATTGGGCGCACGTACGTCGACGGGCAGGCTGGCGCGGTCCAGGAAGACAATATTGAGCATGGCCTGCCCCTTTGAGTATCGCTTATTCGACGCCTAGCAGTTCGACTTCGAATACCAGCACGGCATTCGGCGGAATCACGCCGCCAGCACCGCGCGCGCCGTAGCCCATCTGCGGCGGAATGGTGAGCTTACGCTTGCCACCGATCTTCATACCTACGACGCCCTTGTCCCAGCCTTGGATGACGTGGCCCGCGCCGAGCGGAAAGGAGAAGGGGATGCCGCGGTCCTTGCTGGAGTCGAACTTGGTGCCGTCGGTCAGCCAGCCCGTGTAGTGCACGGTTACTTCTTGTCCGGCCTGGGCTTCTGCGCCGTCGCCCGTGTGGAGGTCTTCGATGGTCAGGGTGTCGGTCATGACTACTTACCTTGCGTTGAAAGCCAGCACGCCACTGTTGCCGGCCAATAGGTCCGGTTTCGGTGGGTTGGCGGCTTGTTGGGGAAAACAGCAATTTACAATTTTGGCAAATTGTAAATTTTTGTCGCAAAAAAGCGACGCAGCGTCATGGAATTGTCACGTCGATGTGGCGCTGCCGCGCGATAGGCCGGATTATGCACCTCCTCTGACCAAGCGTGCGACCCTATCGCCATGGTCGAGTTCAACAACGCTTTGCGGGGAGTTTTGATTCATGAAGTTTCGCCCTCTGGCCAGCATTGCACTTCTGCCGCTGGTCGTCTCCTTATCTTCCTGCTTCGATGGTGGCTCCTCCGGCAGCAGCCCCAGCGCGTCGGTCAAGATTGAAGTGTTCGGTGCGCGCGGCGACACGCTGATTGCGCAGACGAGCGGACAAAACTGTACGGCACCGATGTTCGTGCAATGGAAGACGTTGCAGGGAGTCGTACTGGCCGTCGGCGATCATGTGGTCGACCCGGCTCCAGATCAGACGCTGACGGCAGCCGCCAGCTGTGGTGGCGCGAACAGCAGCGTGACCGTGGATCAGCGCCGCATCTATAGCAGCAGCGCGGCCTTCGCGCTCTTGAAGACGGACGGCACGGTGGCGGCCTGGGGCCACCCGATCTGGGGTGGAAATAGCAGCAGCGTTGCGGCGAAGCTGGTTGGCGTCAGCAAGCTTGCCGGCAGCGAGCGCTCATTTGCCGCCGTACTGGGCAATGGCAATGTCGTCACCTGGGGCTCGACGCTGGCGGGCGGCGACTCGAGCGTGACCACGTCGCCGCTGACGGGCGTGACGGCTGTATGGCCGGGGCGCCTCGCATTCCTTGCCACGAAGAGCGATGGCACCGTGTCGCTATGGGGCAACGGCCGGGTGGCCTTCGACCCCGATGGCGCCACGTATACGATGACGGACTCCTATGCCAACACCCTGACCGGGCAGATCACTACGCCCCTCAAGTGGGTGAGCAATGAGAGCCTGTTCACCGTTCTCAATACGGACGGTACGACGGCTGTATGGGGCGATGCGGGGCTTGTGCCGGGCGTAGCGCCCTATGCGCTGGACCCGACGCAACTCTCCAATGTGGTCGACGTGGTCGCCAACCGCAGCGATATCGCCCTATTGCAT
>JAFAKZ010000467.1 GCA_019234745.1 Burkholderiales bacterium | reverse complement strand
GGACTGGTCATGCACACGCTTGTCAAAACGATGGTCGCCCAGCTGCGTCGCCTCTTCCGGGTGCGACGCCAGGTAGTGCTCGTAGAAATCGTGCGTCAGCGCTTCGAACTTGGCGTCGGCCGGTGTGGCCGCTTGCGCCGCCAGGGTCGTCAGGCCGAAGGCGATGGTCACGGCACGGGCCAGCGTGCGGCGGCGGATCAGGGGCATGGGTTGTCTCCGTTATGGGTTGGTGTCGTGGCGGCGATTATGCCATACCGGCAGGTATGGTGTTGCAAGGTGCGCATGCTTCCCTGCAATGCTTCACGTGAAACATCTGCTTGCGCGCACGCTTCTGCTAATATTCCGCGCGGACTATGGCCCAGCCGGATGATAGGCGCGCCACAACTCGTACTCGCATACGCTCTGATCAATTTTTTCGAGTTTTATCATGAACCTATCCAGGAAGTTATTGGGCCTCATGGCCCTGTGTTGCTGCACGCTCACAACAGCGCTCGCTGCGGGCACCACGGCGCTTTGGATGGCAAGCGACTCGGGCGACTATATCGGCGGCGGCATCACGCAGACGCTGAATTCCCCCGACTACGCCTTCGTCGCGTCGACCAACTACGATGGCGGCGTCAACATCAGCGTCAACAACACTAGCTCCAGTAGCTATGTAAACTGGACCCTGAGTTTTGCGGCACCCGTCGGTACCACGTTCGGCGTCGGCAAGTACGACCAGGCGACCCGCTTCCCCTTCCAGGCCCCTACGGCGCCAGGCCTGGACGTATCTGGCGATGGCCGTGGCTGCAATGTATCCAAGGGTTTCTTCGTCGTGCGGGACTATACGGCGAACAACGGTTCGGTCCAGAGTTTCGCCGCCGACTTCATCCAGCATTGCGAAGACGGCACAGCCAAGTTGACGGGTGCCGTCCGCTATAACAGCACGGTACCCCTTATTCCCACGGCGCCCGTTGCGCTGGCCCCCAAAGCCCAGCAGATCGATGCAGGGGCAACCGTGTCGCTCGATGGCAGCGACTCTGTCGCCTACAGCGGCAAGACCATTGCGAGTTACGCCTGGACGCAGCTGTCCGGCCCCGCCGTGCAGATTGCAAACGCAAACGCGGCTACTGCCAGCTTCACTGCACCGAGCCTGAGCACCACGCAAACCCTGGTGTTCCAACTCACTATCACTGACAGCGCCGGTCAGTCCGACACCACGACGCAGGCGGTAACGGTCAACGGCAGCAACGCACCCAAGACCGAGCTCTATTTGGCCAGCGACTCGGGCGACTACATCGGTAGCGGCATCACGCAAACAATTACGGCCAGCGATGGCAGCTTCAGTTTGTCCGGCACTACCGGCCACGTCCATGTATCCGTGAACAACGGTGCATATTGGTCCCTGGACTTTGCCGCACCAAACGGCAGCCAGCTCGTCGTCGGCAACACCTATGCGAACGCCACGCGCTACCCATTCCAGTCGCCTACCGCACCGGGTCTGGATGTGTCGGGTGATGGCCGCGGCTGCAATGTGTCCCAGGGCGTATTTGTCATTCGCGACCTGAGCCTCGACAGCCAAGGAAACATATCGACTTTTGCTGCGGACTTCCAACAGCACTGCGAGGACGGCGTGCCCAAGCTGGCCGGCGCCATCCGCTACAACAGCACAATCCCGACGGTCAGCACCGCTCCTGTCGCGATCGCCAGTGCAAACTCGACGCTTTATGCCCAGCAGAACGAAACGCTGGATGGCACGCAATCCTTTGCCCAAGGCAGCGCAAAGCTCGTCGGCTACAGCTGGAAGCAGACGAGTGGCCCCAACGTAAGTCTGGTGAACGCAAACAGCGCATCTGCCACATTCACCGCACCGGCCTGGTCAAGCGACCAAACCCTGACTTTCCAGCTGACGGTGACGGACAGCACAGGCGCGACCGCGATGAACAGCGTCACCGTAACGGTAAAGGGCGCAGACGCAGCGGAAAGCCTGTTTAGCTACTCGAGCGATGCTGGCGACTATATTGGCGGCGGCGGCAGCCTCACCGACACGCCAAGCAATGGGCAGTTCAGCATTAGTGGGAGCACCGGCGCGGTGCAGGTCAGCGTCAATGACGGCAATTATTGGTCCCTCAGTTTCGCCGCACCGACGGGTAGCTCGCTGCAGGTCGGCACCACCTACAGCAACACTGCCCGCTATCCCTCCCAGGGCGCGGCACCCGGCCTGGATGTATCGGGCGCCGGCCGCGGCTGCAACACGTCGACGGGCAGCTTTACGGTGAATCAACTGGTTGTCGGCAGCGGTGGCAGCGTGATCAGCTTCGCGGCCGATTTCGTGCAGCACTGCGAGGGCGCAGCGCCTGCCCTGCATGGCACGGTCAAGTACAACGCCATGCCGTACAGCTTCACTGCGCAGGCGTCCGGCCCACGCTCGGCCCTGACCTTGACAGCGAATGTCCAGGTCGCACCGGCCGACCTTGGCAAGCAAGGCCAAATCTATGTGGCGGCCATGGCAAACGGCCGGTTGTACTTCCATACGGGGGGTGGCTGGGTCCCGGTCTTTGATACCAATTATCCGGCCTATTCCTCGGGTGCGCTGGCGAACACGACGGTCCCAATCGTGAGCAATCTCGATGTCACCGCTTTCAGTAACGTCTCCGTATACGTTGGCTACGGCTATTCGGTAGCGGATATGTTGGCGGCCAAGCGCTATTCCCTCGTCTACAGCTTTTGAGGAGACGCGGAAACGGCTGGGCCGGCAGCCCGATGCAGCTAGGGAGCCTCTGATCAAGTACCCGCGTACTTAATCAGGGGCTCCGTGGCATCGGGCCGCTTTTTCATGCTACTGCCATCGTATCGCCAACCCTGCTAGAATCCACCCCGCGCGGGCGTCGTATAATGGTAATACCCAAGCTTCCCAAGCTTGTGCCGTGGGTTCGATTCCCATCGCCCGCTCCACTTTCCAGCTTGTCGGCCATGGCGCCGATGCCGGTCCCGCTCTATTCAAGCCGTGTCGGCCAGTCGGCTGGAATACCCTAGAATCAGACTGTTACACGCCTGCACGACGATGGATTCGGGATACGCCCCGCTTCCCCTGGTGTTCATACGCGCGTAACATTTGTCCCCATTTCATGACTTTGTGCCGCGGGCTTCCGGCCGGGCGGCATACCGCAGCATTTCTATGCAAACCATTCTGATTGCGAACCCCAAGGGCGGCGCGGGCAAGTCCACGCTGACCACCAATCTCGCCACCTATTTCGCCTGGGAAGGCAAGCGCGTCGTCATCGGCGATATCGACCGCCAGCAGTCGGCGCAGCATTGGCTGGGCCTGCGCTCGGACAATTTCCCGCCCATCGCGCACTGGGAAATCGAGGGCGACGATCTATCGAAGCCGCCCAAGGACAGCCAGATCGCCGTGCTCGATACGCCGGCCGGCCTGCACGGCAAGCGCCTGGAGGGTGTGCTCAAGCTCACCGACCGCATCCTGGTGCCCGTGCAGCCGTCCAGCTTCGATATGTGGGCGAGCGAGGACTTCTTCGCGCGCCTGGCGGAAGAAAAGCGCGTGCGCAAGGGCCGCGTGGAAGTAGGCGTGGTAGGCATGCGCGTAAAGGCCGGGACTCGCGCGGCCAACCAACTGGTGGAGTTCCTGGCCAGGTTCGACCTGCCCGTGCTCACCTGCCTGCGCGATACGCAATACTACCTGCAGACGCTGCCGCGTGGCCTGGGCCTGTTTGATCTGCCGGCCCCGCGCGTGGCGAAGGACCGCGAGCAGTGGCAGCCCATCGTCGACTGGCTGGCGCAGTGAGCGATAGGCGCGTCCCACTCAACCTGATCACGGGTTTTCTGGGCGTCGGCAAGACGACCGCCGTACGCCACTTGCTGGCGAACAAGCCAGCCTGCGAATTCTGGGCCGTGCTGGTCAATGAGTTCGGCGAAGTGGGCATCGATGGCGCCGCCATCAGCGGCGCGGCAGATGGTCTCAATGTGGTGGAAGTACCGGGCGGCTGCATCTGCTGCGTGACCAGCCCCATGCTGCGCGTGAGTATCACGAAGCTGCTGCGCGAACGCCGGCCCGACCGCCTGCTGATCGAACCGAGCGGCCTGGGCCACCCTACCGGCATCATCGACCTGCTGCGCGAGCCCATGCTGGCTAAAGTCCTCGACATCGGCCCCGTCATCACGCTGGTCGACCCACGCAGCCTGGACGACGTGCGCTATACCAGCAATGAGACTTGGCGTGACCAGATTGCCCTGGCGGACGTACTCGTCGCCAATAAATGCGACCGCGCCGACGCGGACCAGGTCGACCGCTTCCTGGCGCTCGCCAACAGCATGTTTCCCGCCAAGCTGGCCGTGCGTACCACCCTTCACGGGCAAATCGATCTGGACCTGCTCGACCTACGCGATACAAGCCGTTACAGACCGGCGCGCCCGCTATCCCTCGCGTCCGCCGGCACTGTCCAGCAAGCCAGTATGGGCTGGTCCTGGCCACCCGAGCAGCGCTTCCGCGCCAACGCGCTGGCCGAACTGTTCCAGCGGCTGGGCGACCACGCTGCACTGGATTTGCCGCCGCTCTTGCGCGCCAAGGGCGTGTTCCACACAGACCATGGCTGGCTACTGTACAACTGGGTGGGCGGCGAAGCCAGTGCCACCGACATCGCCTGGCGGCGCGATTCGCGCTGTGAGGTAATCGTGGCGGCAGAATCGGGAAACTGGTCTAGACTGGAAGCCCAGCTGGCCGAATGCATGATCGCCGCCGCGTAGCTTGGTCTCATCAAGATTCACGCAAGCAGGGAACCAAGACGGCGTAACCCGTTCTTATTTGTTGCATTTGAAGCATAACTTCACGAACAGTAGAGGTGGAATCAATATGAATCTGCAATCGCTCTTCGGCATTAAGCTTCCCATCATCCAGGCCCCGCTCGCTGGCGTGCAGGGTTTTGAACTTGCTGTGGCCGTGAGCAATGCGGGCGGCCTGGGCTCGCTACCCGCCGCGCTGTTCTCGCCCGAGACCATGAAGACGGAACTCGCCGCCGTCCGCGCGGGGACCGACAAGCCCTTCAACGTCAACTTCTTCGCCCATACCTCGGCCACGCCCGATGCTGCCGCCGAGGCTGCCTGGCGCGCCGCGCTCGCACCCTATTACGCGGAATACGACATCAACCCCGCCACCATCCCACCTGGCCCGGGCCGCGCCGCCTTCAATGCGGAGACGGCCGAGATCATCGAGGCCTTCCGCCCGCCCGTGGTGAGCTTCCACTTCGGCCTGCCCAGCGCCGACTTGCTGGCGCGCGTGCGGGCCATGGGCAGCAAGGTCCTCGGCAACGCCACGACGGTGGAGGAAGCGCTATGGCTCGAGGCGCAGGGTGTCGACGCCATTATCGCCCAAGGCTGGGAAGCGGGTGGCCATCGTGGCCACTTCCTATCGCACGACCTCACCAAGCAGATGGGTACGTTTGCGCTCTTGCCACAGATCATCCGCGCCGTGCGCGTGCCCGTGATCGCAGCGGGCGGCATTGTGGATGCCCGCGGCGTGAAGGCGGTGCTCGACTTGGGCGCCATAGCGGCCCAGGTAGGCACGGCCTATATGCTGTGCCCGGAGTCGCGCACCAGCGCCATTCACCGCGCGGCGCTGAAGAGCGAGGCGGCGCGGCATACGGCCGTGACGACGCTGTTCACGGGACGCCCCGCGCGCGGCATCGTCAATCGGGTGATGCGCGAGCTGGGGCCGCTCAACCCCGTTGCGCCCGGCTTCCCGCTCGCTACGACGGCCATCGCCCCCCTGCGCGCGAAGGCGGAGGCGGCCGGTTCGGGCGACTTTACCTCGCTGTGGAGCGGGCAGAATGCGAGCGGCTGCAAGGAGATTCCGGCGGCCGAGTTGACGCGGGAGCTGGTGAGCCTGCTATAGGGGTGTTGTAGGTCGGAAAAGCGAAGCGCCTTCCGACCTACGACCCCTTTAGGCGACTACCGCCTCGGTCGCCAAGCGATACCGCACAATATCCTCAATTGTCAGCACGGGAACCCCCCGCTCTGCCGCGTAGGCAACCACGGCCTCACCGCGCATCATGCTGCCATCGTCGTGCATCAGCTCGCACAGCAGCGCCGCCGCTTGCAGGCCGGCTAGCCGCATCAGGTCGACGGAGGCCTCCGTATGCCCGCGCCGGGCCAGCACGCCGCCCGCCTCGCCCCGGATGGGAAACAGGTGGCCGGGGCTGACGATACGGCTCGGGTCGCCCGTCAGCGCGGCGCGCGTGGTGGTGACTCGGTCGGCCGCCGATACGCCCGTGCTTACGCCTTCGCGCGCTTCGATGGAGACGGTGAAGGCTGTGCCGAAGCGGCTGCCGTTCTGCTTCGCCATGGGCGGCAGGCCGAGCGCGTCAACGGCCTCGGCCGGCAAGCACAGGCAGACGATGCCCGTACAGTCTCGGATCAGGCGCGTCATGGTGGGCGTGTCGACGAGTTCGGCGGCGACGATCAGGTCGCCCTCGTTCTCGCGGTTTTCGTCGTCGAGGACGGCGACGGCCTTGCCTAGGCGCAGGGCGACCAGCGCTGCGGCGATGCGCTGTTCATAGGTCGTACTGGAAAAGTATTGCTGGAAGGACTGCATGGTAAACGCTCCTTGTCGGATGATGGGCAAGTAAGCGTTCAGGGCTGATCGCACGCCCGGAGTAGGCGCGTGCGGGAAGACGCCAGCGCCCGCCGTGCTCAATAAGCAGGCGGGCTACTGGCGTTTTCGTCTTCTTTCATCCGGACTATGACCGTCGGCCCCGGCATTGAACCGGATCTGCTGACCCTGCGGGATTCGCAGGCGCTCGCGGGCTCGGTGCCATCGGCACCCTACCGCCGGTGGGGAATTCCGCCCCGCCCTGAAGACGCACCGCCGATATGGGATCGGCGGCGGGGCAATGCTAGCGCAGGGCGGACCACGTCTGCAATGAGGAATAGAGATCGGCAGGTGGGGCGGGTCCGTAGGTTGGGCTGAGTTCTGCGAAGCCCAACCTACACCGTGACACGACCACCGTCCCCCGCCATCAATACTTGATTCCGAGCTTCTTATACAACCAGGACAAGGTCCAGGCCGGCCCGATCAGGAGGAACTGCAGGTCCTTGAAGAAGGAGGGCTTCTTGCCTTCCACCTTGTGGCCGTAGAACTGGCCGATCCAGGCCAGCACGAAAATGCCGGCGGAGATGGCGAGGATGGGCAGGTGCGCACCTTGCATCAGATTGAGGATGAGCAGGAAGATGACCGACATCAGGCCCATGCCCACGGCCATGCTGGGCGACAGGCGCAGGTAGAACAAGAGGCCCAGCACCACGGCCAGCGTGGCGACGTTGGCGAAAGGCATGGCGGTAAGTGCGGCTGGCATGGGGATGGCCCACAGGAAGCCCAGCACGGTGAACATGATCGCCGGCACACAGACCTTGTGGATGGCGATATTGGTAGGGTTCTGGTGGCTGGCGCCGTACTCAGTGAGCCAATCGTTCATGGTCATGCTGGGCTGTCTCCTAGTCCTGTTTCACGTGGAACACGCAGGTTTTCTACGGCCATTTCAACGCAATTCCCAACCTTGCACAAGCGTCCACTCGTCGGCATGCCCTTACTGGATATCGATCGTGTCACGACCGATGCCGAAATGGTCATAGTACTGCGCCTGGTAAATGCGCTGCAGCGTGCCATCGGCACGCATGGCGGCCATGGCGGCGTCGAGCGCCTCGATCTGGCTGGCATAGGGCGAACGCCGCGCCACAGCCACGCTGCGCGACGAGCCGTTCGGTTCGCGGTATGGCGCCTTGGTGAGGCGGCCTTGCAGATGCAGATCGGCGAGCAGGTACTCGCCCTGGTCTTCCGGAATGGCGACCGCATCGATACGGCCGGCGACGAGTTTGGCGAAATTGTTGCGGTTGTCCGGCACCGGCTCCAGCTTTACACCAACCCTGCTGGCCAAGCTGTCCGAGATTTCGCTGCCCAGCTTCACACCTATGGCGAGCCCGACAAGGTCGCTCGCGCCGCGCAAGCGCCCGGCCTCCCCCATCCGCATATAGTAGACGTGGTCCGACGCGTGCAGCCGGTAGGGCGTGGCAAGAAAACGTAGGTATTTCTCCCGCTCCGGCGTGGCATGGAGGCCAATGGCAATGTCCACCTCACCCTGCTGCAGCAGCATGAGGCAACGCTTGAGCGGGCAGTTGACCACTTCCACCGTCGTGCCGGTACGCCTGGCCAGCTCGCGTACGATCTCGACGTAGGCACCGCTGGCCCGTCCCTGCTCGTCGTAACGCTTCCACGGCTCGACCGCGTCGAAGGCCAGCCGCATCGGCGCCGCGTGGACCAACGAGAACAGGGAGAGTAGGACGAGCAAGGCGCCGCGCATGGCTCCAGTATGAGGCCGGTGCGCGGCGGCGGCAAAAAAACGGCCACCCTGGAGGGGGTGGCCAATCGTCATGAATGACGGTCTCTCGAAAGGGGCGGTCAAGCAGCGACCGCTTTCAGCATGTCCTCTACAACCTTCTTGGCGTCGCCGAACACCATCATGGTTTTATCCATGTAGAACAGGTCGTTGTCCAAACCGGCATAGCCTGCGCTCATTGAGCGCTTTACCACCACCACCGTACGAGCCTTGTGCGCTTCCAGTATCGGCATGCCGTAGATGGGGCTTTGCTTGTCTTTCAGTGCCGCCGGGTTCACGACGTCATTGGCGCCGATCACGAGTACCACATCGGTGTTGCTGAAGTCGGAGTTGATCTCTTCCATCTCCAGCACCTGCTCGTAGGGTACTTCCGCCTCGGCCAGCAGCACATTCATGTGGCCGGGCATTCGACCAGCCACAGGGTGGATAGCGTACCGCACATTGACGCCTTTGTGTGCAAGTACTTCAGCAAATTCCTGCAAGGCATGTTGGGCGCGGGATACGGCGAGGCCGTAGCCGGGCACGATGACCACGGAATCCGCATTCCCCATCATGAAGGAGGCATCTTCCGCACTGCCCGCCTTATAGGGGCGCTGCTCCGCCTCGCCAGCCGCCACGGCCGTGTCGGTACCCATGCCACCAAAGATCACGTTCAAGAGCGATCGGTTCATCGCCTTGCACATGATATAGCTGAGAATGGCACCCGAGGAGCCGACGAGCGACCCGGCGATGATCAGCACGGCATTGTTCAGCGTAAAGCCGATGCCGGCAGCAGCCCAGCCCGAGTAGGAGTTGAGCATGGACACGACTACGGGCATGTCGCCGCCGCCGATGGGGGCGATCAGAAAGTAGCCCAGCACCAGTGAGACGGCCGTCATGCCGAAGAAGGCGGGCAGACTTTCCGTGGCGAAGTAGTAGATACCCAGGCCCACCATCAGGCTAGCCAGGATGATCTGCACAGGCTTCACCCACTCGCCCTTGAGCGGCTTGGCCGCGAGCTTGGCGGAAAGCTTGCCCCACGCCACAACGGAGGCCGTGAACGTGATGCCGCCAATAAAGCAGCCCACGAACAGCTCAACGCGCTGCACGCCCGTATGGTGCACGCCCTCATGCAGCACGGCCGCGAGCGCGATCAGCACGGCAGCGAGGCCCACCAACGAGTGCATCATGGCTACCGTCTCGGGCATCTGCGTCATGGGCACGGTGCGTGCACGGTACAGGCCCAGCGCGGCACCGCCGATCACGGCAACCAGGATCAGGCCCAGATTGGGGTTGGGTGCCACGGCCAACGTGACGAGCGCGGCCAGGCCCATGCCCACCATGCCGAAGCGGTTGCCCGCGATGGCGCTAACCGGGCTCGACAGGCCCTTGAGCGCCAGGATGAAGAGAACGGCCGCGACCAGGTAGAACCAGTCGGCGTATTGTGCGAAATCGCTCATCGTCGCCCCCTTACTTCTGCTTCTTCTTGAACATTTCCAGCATGCGCGAAGTCACCGCGAAGCCGCCGAAGATATTCACACTGGCCAGGAACACGGCGATGGCGCCGAGCACCGAGGTGGGCGTGACGGACGTGCCGCCGATCACCACGGCCTGCAACACTGCCCCCACGATGATGATGCCGGAGATGGCATTGGTCACCGACATCAGCGGCGTGTGGAGTGCTGGCGTGACGTTCCACACCACGTGGTAGCCCACGAAAATGGCCAGGACGAAGATGGTGAAGGTGGAAACGAAGGGCGTGGCGACGAGTTGCTCGACGGGCATATTCGTCGCCGCGTGGACAGCTGCCGCAACGGTCTGGGCGGCGGATTCCTGCGTGCTCATGGTTCTACTCCCTCAATGGTTCGAAATCTTTCAGGCGCGACCGAACAGCACTTCGCCGCCATGGGTGACGAGGCTCGCCGCGATGATGTCGTCCTTGCGGTTCAGCACATAACCCTTGTCGCGGCCGTCGATCAGTCCCACGAAATTGAGCAGGTTGCGCGCGTACAGGGCAGACGCATCGGCCGCCACGAAGCCGGGCAGGTTGGCATAGCCCACCAGCTTCACGCCGCCTTCTGTGGTCACCACCTCGTTGAGCTGGCTGAGCGGGCAATTGCCGCCGTTTTCCACGGCCAGGTCCACCAATACGGCACCGGGCTTCATGCCGGCCACCGTCTCGGGTTTGATCAGGATGGGCGCAGGCTTGCCGGGGATCAGCGCCGTGGTGATGACGATATCGGCCGCGCGCGCGTGCTTATCGACCAGCACGGCCTGGCGCGCCTTGTAATCGTCGCTCATCTCGCGGGCATAGCCGCCGGCCGTCTCGGCGTTGCGCTTCTCTTCTTCCGTCAGCGCCACCTCGACGAACTTGCCGCCCAGCGACTCCACCTGCTCCTTGGCAGCGGGGCGCACGTCGAAGGCCTCCACCACGGCGCCCAGGCGCTTCGCGGTGGCAATGGCCTGCAGGCCCGCCACACCGGCGCCCATCACGAGCACACGTGCAGGCTTCACGGTGCCGGCCGCCGTCATCATCATGGGGAAAAAGCGCGGGTAGAACTCGGCCGCGAGCAGCACGGCCTTGTAGCCAGCGATATTGGCCTGGGACGAGAGCACGTCCATGGCCTGGGCGCGCGTCGTGCGCGGCACCAGTTCCATGGCAAAGAGGTCGACGCGGCGGGCAGCGAAGTCGGGCAGATGGCTGTTGCGATAGGGGTCGCACAGGGCCACGACGGCTGCCCCTTCGCGCAGGGCGGCGATCTCCTCACCGGCCGGTGCGCGCACCTTGAGCACCAGGTCGGCATCACCCACGGCAGTCGCATAGTTGGGCGCGATAGTCGCACCCGCTTCCACGTAGGCCGCATCGGGAATGGCCGCCGCAGTGCCGGCGCCCGTTTCAACGGCAACGGTGTGGCCGGCCGCGATGTATTTCTTCACCGTCTCCGGCGTGGCCGCTACACGCGTCTCGCGCTGGGTCCGCTCGGCTGGAACCGCTATCTTCATGCTCACCTCGCCTCGATCCCGCGCACGCGCGGGGTTTTTTCTAGGATCGTCTACAGTCTAGATGCCGATTGTGAAACTACACGCACCGATCAGGTGCATGGCCCAACAGGTGCTGCCGCGATGGCACACCCCGGCGAGACCGCGGATGACGGCCGGGAGGAGAAGCAATGAGCGGGTGGCGCATCGCAGGGTACGGCTAGATAGTTCGCCGCACCTGGTTTCAAACAAGCGTTTGAACGGTTGGCCTATTCAAACACAGGATTGTGCGGCGCGGCAAGTTGCCGTGCACGTTAATCCCCGATTACGGCAGTTGTCGTCGTTTCTACCACGTACGGTGCCATTACGCTACGGACACACATTGATACACAAATAACGGATTTCTCGTCAACATGGCTGCAAATGGCCGCGTTAATGCACTCATCAGCCCGCCTATGGGCCTCTCTCGAAAGGATGCACCATGAATCTGCGCCGCACGCTGCTCGTTTCCGCCACCTTGGCTCTGTTCGCCTGCTTCGCCGCCGAGGCCTCTGCCGCCGACGGCAAGTGGAAGAAGGAACACCCGCGCCGCGCCCAGGTGAACAAGCGCCTGAACAACCAGAACCAGCGCATCAAGGATGAGCGCAAGGAAGGCGAGATCAGTCGCGGCCAGGCCGCCAAGCTGCACAAGGAAGACCACCAGATTCGCCAGGAAGAGCGTGACATGGCCAGCCAGAACGGCGGCCACATCACCAAGCAGGAACAGAAGACGCTGAACCAGCAAGAGAACAAGGTCAGCAAGCAGATTGGTCAGTAAGTCCTTG
>JAFAKZ010000437.1 GCA_019234745.1 Burkholderiales bacterium | reverse complement strand
TTCTATTCGCAGAGCAAGCCCGTCATCATCACCGGCATGATGGACGACTGGCCCGCCATGGAGAAATGGAGCCTCGACTACTTCGCCGCACAAGTGGGCGAGCGCGAAGTGGAAGTCCAGTTCGGCCGTACTAGCGACCCGAACTTTGAGATCAACGGCCCCAAGCACAAGCGCAAGATGCGTTTTGGCGAATATATCGACATGGTGCGCGCGGCCGGCGTCACCAACGACTTCTATATGACGGCCAATAACTCCGGCCACAACAAGCAGGCGATCCGCGAGTTGTGGCAGGACATCATCCAGATTCCGGAATACCTCAAGGGCGAGGATCCAAGCGAGGGCTTTTTCTGGCTCGGGCCGGCGGGCACGATCACACCCTTCCACCATGACCTGACCAATAACTTCATGGCGCAGGTGATCGGCCGCAAGCGCGTGCTGATGATCCCGTCGAGCGAGTTGCCGCGTACCTACAACCACCTGCACTGCTTCACGCCGGTGGACGGCTGCAAGATCGACTACGACCAATTCCCCGCCATGCGCGACGCCACCGTGCAGGAAGTCATCCTGAGCCCAGGCGAAATCCTGTTCCTGCCGGTGGGCAATTGGCACTTCGTGGAAGGGCTGGATGTATCGTGCACCATGTCATTCACGAACTTCGTGTTCGATAACGAGTTCACCAGCTTCTACAAGACCTACAACGCCGTCTGATCGTGCGCATTGGAACAAGGGGCCGCGCGGCTTGCTGCGTGGCCCTTTTTCATTGCGGCGACCTGCATCGCTCAGTGCAAGGTGAACACCACCTTGACGCTGTTGTCGAGCGCAGCACGGTCGATATAGGCGATCAGCTTGCTATTACCCGCCACCAAGTGCTTGACCTCGCCACTGTCCCCCACCTCCACTGGCGGCTGGCCGCGCCCGGTGAACAGCATGCGTGCCCAGTAGGCCTTCATTTGCGGCAGGGCCTTGCCGCTGATCGCCTCGTAGAAGTCGTTGCGCACGGGCGAGCCCTCGCGCTGGTCGACAGGCACCGCTGCGCCGCCGCCGGGGAAGGCCGCCGCCCGGCCCATGAAGATGTCGGCCACCTGGTCCTGCGTCAGGCTGGTCACCGCGCTCTTGGCGGAGACTACGACGACGATGTCGGCATGCGCACAAACGCTGCCGAGGAGAAGCACGGCCAGCAAGATGCGGAGACGGGTTGGCAGGTACATGTCGTGCCCCCGTCAGAAGATGAAATCCGCCATGACACTGTAGACATTCACGCGACCGCCTTTCGGCATGGTCGGCAACGTGTTCTGCAAGGTGCCATAGGAATGGTCAGCCAGCCGGATATCGTCCCATTGCGCCTTTAGGTCGACATTGCGCATCACGTCCCAACGCACGCCGCTGGCGAAGGTGCGCTGGCCGATCGGGGTGACGCCCGTATTGGTGGTGGGCAGCAGTTCGGATACGGTGGCATAAGGCGAGAACAGGCCGAAGCGCTTGCCGGCGTTCACGTACCAGCCCACGCGCGTCGCCTTGACACCCTTGCCGCTGAAATTGACTACCTTGACCCACTCGCTGGACGCAAACCACTCGCCCGGGTCGTAGCTAGCGCCCAGCGACATGAAACGACCCAACGGCGGCCGCTGGTTGTCAACGTCGCGTACTTGGTAGGCTGCGTGCAGGGTGGCGCGCTCGAACTCGACGGTATCGAATATGCCGGCCACCTTGGTAGAGTGGACGGTAACCTCGCTCGTATTGGTCACTGCTGCATGGCCGTACAACACAGTCGTGGTATTGGTCGCGCCATCGATATGCCAACGGTAAGCGGCGTCCACCCCGTCGCTTTCCTTCAGCGCCAGCAACCTGTACACCTCGATGGGCGGGCGCGCCGTGATATTGCTGTAGCCCACGCGGCGCGAGTCAGACTCGAGGAAGCTCGGTAGTGAGATGCGCCCCAGGCGCAGGCTGAAGTCCGGCGTCACCGCATACTTGACGTTGGCCCAACTGATGAAGGGTTCGTAGCTGCCGTTGGGACGATATTCGCTGACCATCTGGACCACGGCGGACCACTGGTCTCCGATATGGCCCGTCAGTTGCAGGCCCAAGCGCGTATCGACGTAGAAGGTCAACTCGTTCGACCGCCCCGCCCCCGTCGGCTGCAGGTTGTCGAAGGTATAGTCGGCCCGCCGCTCGGGCGATTGCGTGAGGCCCAGTGTGCCGAAGCCATTGAGCGCGACCATGGGCTGCGGCGCACGCGCGGGCAGGGCTGGCCCGTCGTCGGCCCGCGCCGGCAGCACCAGCATCAGCATTGCCGCAACCATCAATACGGCGGACATTCGTTCGACCACGCCCCCTCCTACGACGATGCGCCAGTTGCGCTACTCAAGATACTTGTTCAGGAATTGCTGAACCTTGCCCTGTTGCTCGGCGCGGTCGATGCCGCTGTCGATCCGGCCAATCAAGTCCTTGGCATTGCTCGCCTTGGCCGATACGGCGAAATACAGGCGATGCTCGGGCGAGCCGGGCAAGGGCTGACTCACCAGATTGCCATCTACCAGCAGGGTACGCAGCTTCGGATTGATCAGGTACATGCCGCCCACGCTCTCGCGTGAGGCGATGAATAGGTCGCAGCGACCGACGTGCAGCTTGGCGATCAGCTCTTCATAGCCTACCGTGCCACGATCGACCTGCTGCGTATCGATCCCGTAGGACTCGAAGCGATAGCCCCCCAAGCCGCATACCCGGTAATGATGCAGGTCCGCCAGCGACTGCAGCTTGATGCCCTCTGGCCGCGCCTTGCGCGAATAGAAGTAGACATGGTGCATGGTGAAGAAAGGCTTGCTGACCACGAGTCCATTCGCTTCCGCGTCGCCTTTGTCGACGTCGAGCGCGACCTGCAACTGCTTGTCCGACACGGTAGCGAGGCAGCGCGCCCATGGCAGCAGTTGCACGTCCACGTCCCAATGGTATGGCTGGCCTATCCACTTGAGCAGGTCGACGCTGGCACCGACCACGCGATCCAGCGCATGCCCGTCGGCACGCGCCCGATAGGCGAACGGCGGCATCTCGGCCTGGTCCGCGCAGGCACCGATCCTCTCAGCCCAAGCGGGCAGGGTAAGCACGAACGCCAGGCAAGCTGCCACCCACACCCTATGTCCCACCGCCCTATTCAATATTGTTCTCATCGTGCTCCGACGTCACCCACGTCGGGTGCCCGTTCGCTTTTGAAAAATATAGCAGGTAGCCATGCGCAAAGCTGGCCCGATACCGCAAAGAAAAAGGCAGCGGATGCCCGCTGCCCTCTTCCTTCCATTACCAAGATGTAAAGAGTGCTTAAAACGTGCTCCGCAGCGACAGCATATAGCTGCGCGGCGCCTGCCACTGGAACTGGTCCAGCGCAGGCGTGTTGCCCTGGCTGATCGAGGTCACATGGTGGGTGTCGCCCAGATTGAACACGCTGAATTCGATCTTGGTCTTCTTTAGGAAGCTGCTTGGACTGTTGATCGTATAGGCAGCGTTCAGGTCGACGTTGGAGAAGCTAGCGATATGGTAGGCCGAGGGGTTGCCGCCATATTCGTACTGCGGGCCCACGTCCTTGTACACGACCGATGCATTCCACGGGCCCTGGTTATAGAGCAGGCCGAAAGCCATCGTGGATTCCGGCGACTTGGGTACTTCGCCGAAATTGCCAAGGACGTTGTTCGCCGTGTAGTTGGCGCGGTTGATCGAGCCGTTGGCATAGAAGGACCAGCCACCGCCCATCACATAAGTCAGCTCGCCTTCGATACCCTTGTAGACCGCGCCACCCTGGTTCAGGAACACGGTCTGGTGTGTCACCGGATCCTGCTGCGTGCCGATCATGTTGTCGAAGTTGATGTAGTAGATGTCCGCATCGGCCACCAGCGTTGCCGACTTGTGCACCCAGCCGAACTGATAGTTCGTCGTCGTCTGCGGCTTGGGGGAGTTCTCCGGCGTGGCGACCTGCAGCTCGTCCAGCGTCGGCACTTGCAGGCCCTTGGCGAACTGCACATAGAGGGCGTCCTGCCTGCCCAGGTGGTAGTTGGCCGTCAGGAAGGGCAGCGTATCGGTATAGGTTTCGCTGAAGTCGGCGGCAACCTTGGAGCCTTGGTTGTAGATGGCGTCCACGCTACGCACGAAGTGCATGTACTTCACGCCCGGCGTCACCGTCAGGTCTTGCGTCGCGGCCCACTCGAACTCGGCGAACGGCTGATACTGGTTCCAGCCCGACTTCTGGTTCGACTTCAGGCCATAGGTCGCGAAGTCCGTATCGTAAGTGCCGGTCGACACGTCTTCCAGGAAGTTGTGGCGGTTCGTATCGGCGTGGTCGTACCACAAGCCGGCACGGAACAGGCCGGCGCTGGTTTGGTCGGTGATCTTGAAGATGTCGCCCGTCACGCGGTAATGGTTGAGCTTGTCGTAGCCTGGCACGCCGCTCTTGAACTTCACACCGTAGATCTTGCTGCCCGTGTCGGGTGTCGCGCCAGCCGCAATAGGCACACCCGTGCCCAGATAGCCCGTTGGGTCGTAACCCGCGATGGTCTTGTTGTCGTAGTAGTAGGAGTAGATGTTGTTGTCGACTTCCCAGCCACCACCCAGCGAGCTTTGCAAGCGCACATATTCCATGTCGGTACGCTTGTGCACGTGGTTGTAGCCATAGTAGCCCTGGCTGGTCGGATCGTTGTTCATGCTGTAGTTCTGGCCGAACAGCGCAGCCTGCTGCTGCGTGGCGCCAGAAGCATTGTCGGTCACGCCCGTCTGCACATCACCATAGGTGCCGAACACAGTCAGGCGGGTGGACTCGCCGATCTTGGTCTGGAACTTGACGACGATGTTGTCACTGGCGATCGTGTTGTAGGTCAGGTAGCCATCGCTATGCAGGTCCTGCGCCGTCACCTGCAACGTCGGGCCCTGACCGCTGGCACCGCGACCGCTCTCAAAGGAAGCACCTAGCAGGCGCGTGTTCCAGCTACCGTAGGAGCCGAACACTTCGGCCGACTCGACCGCTGCCGGCACCTTGGAGTACAGGTTGACCGAACCGCCGTAGGTGGCCTGGCCGAGTGTGCTGGCGCCGCCGGGGCCGCGCTCGACCGAGGCGCCGCCGATGACGGAGGCGGGGAAGTAGGACGTCGAGTGGTGCGACGGGTCGTTCGTGTCGCCGAATGGGATACCGTCCCAGGTCACGTTGTACTGGTTGTCCTGGAAGCCGCGCAGGGTCGTCTTCGTGTCAGCGAGGCCGGGGCCGTTCGGCGACGGCTGCGTGGCCGCGCTCGGGGCGATGCCGATGATGGTGTTGTAGTTGCCCGTCGGGGCGACCATTTCCTCGATGAAGGAGCGCGAGATGATGGATTCCGGCTGCGTCGCCTCAAGATTCGCCTGCGTCGGGGCCACGGCAGATGCCGTACCGCGCTTGGCAGACACTTCGATCACTTCGCTCGCGCCGGTCTGGGCGCCC
>JAFAKZ010000389.1 GCA_019234745.1 Burkholderiales bacterium | reverse complement strand
AAGTCTTCGCGCGCCGACTGGAGAAACAGACATGAGCAAGCACCGCTATCGCCTGGAAGGCGAGTACATCGAACTGCACAACCTCCTCAAGCTGCTGGCCATCGCACCCTCGGGCGGCATCGCGAAAATGATGGTGGCCGACGGCCTGGTGAAGGTCGACGGCGAAGTGGAGTCGCGCAAGACGCGCAAGCTGCGCGTGGGGAATGTGGTGGAGGTGGCGGGGGAAGTGATTGAGGTGGTGGGGGAGTGATACGCCGGCTGGGTTTCATTCCTCGAAATCAGCGTGGTCGAATCCTGGCAACCATTTGGCTCGCGCTGTGTTGCGCACTGCTTGTCTTCGCCTTCGTGTTCCGCGACATGCCGAGCATGCCCGTGGTCTTTACCTTTGGCCTGATCGCACTCACATTCCCCCTGGGATTACCTGCAGGCGCCGTCGTCGGCATCTCGATGTCATGGCTGTACGCCCATAAGGGGCTGCCGTACGATCGCTTTGCTGATCTGGTCCCGTCCTGGCTGGTGATGGTGCTGGCGGGCTATGTTCAGTGGTTTGTGCTTGGGCCAACCCTCGCACAGAGATTGTTGAAGCGCTTAGATTCAGCTGCACGATAAACGATGGGCGCTGCGCCCTGCCCAACCTATACACTAATTTGAGATCACGAGGAATAAGATGCGTCGCACATGCAAATTGGTGCTAATTGCTGGCTTGGCTATTCGTACACTTGCCCTTGACGTTCCCGTAAGCGGAAACCTGGAGGCCACACGGATTGGCACTAGCGATGCCTGGACATTCCACCAAAGGAATGAAACCAATCAGGACGCGCTCGTTCAATTTGAAGCGGTGACCGATCATTTGGTTGGCGGTGGCGTAGGTATTGAGGTTACGCCAGGCAAGGTAGACCATATTGTGCGGCTTGATAGGCAAAAGTACCCAATACGGGTTGATGCCGTAGTTGCATCGGATACGTGCATGTACGACCCAATCATGGCACCACACGGTCTTGCACCGCCGCCCACTTGTTCGTCCATTATCAAAGTTGGAGATAGCTGGTCGAGATTTGAAAAGACGCCTGAAGGTAGCGTCAAATTTACGTACGAATTTCGGGCATGGGAGAACATTTCGGTAGCGGCAGGAACGTTCAAGGCAGCAAGAATTCTGCAAATACCCACCGAAACCTACAAATCACAGGCAAATACGGACAAGCTTGACTCCCTACAGATCAACACTGGGCGCCGATGCCAATACTGGTACGCTAGCTCAGCGAAGATTGTCGTAAAGAGCATTTGCGAGGACAAGGGTGAAGATGGAACGGTAAAGCGGTATTGGGACAACGAACTCATGACGTACGAGGTTCATTAAGTACGTAGGGCGCAATCCCCGAAGGGCATTGCGCAGTATGTTTCATTTCTCGGCGGTACCTTTGCTCAACGATTCCATGCGGCGCAACGACTTCGCTGTTGCGCCCTACGCGCTAGGCCACGTCCCAGCCCATGCGAACCGCCACAGACTCGATCTCGCACCAAGCCCCCTTCGCCAACCCACTCAGGAGCCCATCCCCCAGCACCAACGCCCCCACCGCCACCCGGTGCAACTGCTCCACCCGATTCCCGGCAGCCGCCACCATGCGCTTCACCTGGTGGTACTTGCCCTGGTCGATCTCCAGTTCCAGCACCTTCTCCTCCACCTGCCGGCAACTCAAGGCCGCCAAGGGCGCCGGCTCGTCGTGCAATTGCACGCCGGCCAATAGCGCCGCTACCTGCGCGTCGTCCACCGCATGCTTGGCGAACACGCGGTAGGTTTTCGGCACGTGGCGGCGCGGGGATGAGAGGGCGTGCAGCCAGGGGCCGTCGTCTGACAAGAGCAGCAGCCCCGTTGTATCGGCATCGAGCCGTCCCGCGCACTGTACGCCGCGCGTGACGAAATGTTCGGGCAGCAGCGAGAACACGCTGCGGTGATGCTGCGGGGTATGCGAACACTCGTAACCGGCCGGCTTGTTGAGCGCCAGGTAGAGGTGTTCGCGCCAGGGCCATTCCGCCTCTTCCACGCCCAACCGCAAGTCCGTAGTCGGGACAAAGGCGGCATCGGGCTCGTCGCACAGTGTGCCATCAACGCGCACGGCGCCCGCCAGGATCAGCTGGCGGCAGGCCTTGCGGCTGCCGAATCCCTGCGACTGCAGGATGCGTTCGAGGGCTAAGGGGCGGGGTGCTTTGCTCACGGCTTATCAATGGAAAAGCCCCGCAAGTGCGGGGCCTTGGATGATACGGCGTGAGCGCCGCTACGTCATTACCAGCGATGCCGCTCGTGGTCGCGGTCGTCGCGATCGCGGTGCTCGTCGCGCCAGTGGTCGCGGTCGTGATCGTGGTCATGCCAGCGTTCCTCGCGCCAACCGTCGCGGTCATGCCAACGGCGCCAGCGATAGTCGTCGTCCACGTACACCACTTGGCGGTACACGGGCGGCTGCGGGGCATATACGACGCGCGTTTCCGGGTAGTACACGACCGGGGGCGCTGGCGCATAGGCCGGGGCGACCACGACCGGGCGCGCATCCGCGCCGATCGCCGCACCCACCACGCCGCCGACGATGGCACCTACGCCTGCGCCGTGGTGGCCGTTCACCTGGTAGCCAATGCCCGACCCTACGCCCGCACCGAGTACGCCGCCGATGATCGCACCGCTTGGATCGGCCAG
>JAFAKZ010000273.1 GCA_019234745.1 Burkholderiales bacterium | reverse complement strand
CGCAACGTTTCCAGCACAAAGCCGCCCATTTCCCGGGTCAAAGTACCGCCAAAACATGCTGGCACACCCACGCAGGCCCATCCGCGGTCCGTGTCGCATGCGATTTAATCGAACATATTGACAAACACCAAAAGCATTCTTAGTATGACGCATACGATTACATCGTATACGATATCAATATCGCAAAACCAGCCGGAAGGCCTGGCCCAGACGGCGCCCTACCAAACTACGCCAGGACATACCCATGACAAGTACACAGGTCTCCATTCAAGCCTTGCCCACGCCGAGTGACTGGCTCGCGCGTATCCTGCCGCCATCGGCGCTGCTGTTGATTGCGCGAGCCGGTATCGCCGCTGTCTTCTTTCTGTCGGGTCGTACCAAGGTAAGTGGTTTGCTCACGATCAAGCCGACGACGTATGAGTTGTTCCGGTCTGAATACGCCCTTCCCCTGCTCCCACCCGAGTTGGCGGCACACATTGCGACCTACTCGGAACACTTGTTTCCCATCTTGCTCGTGCTGGGACTGTGCACGCGCCCAGCCGCCGCAGCACTGCTGGGCATGACAGCCGTGATCGAGGTTTTCGTCTATCCGGATGCCTGGCCCGTTCACCTGAGCTGGGCCGGGCTGCTGCTGCCGCTCATTGCACAGGGAGCCGGCAAGTGGTCGCTCGATCACCTTCTGTTCCGCCACGCTACCGGCAAATAGCACGCCGCCACATATATCGCATCCGCTTATATCGCATGATTCTGCAATGCAGTCCTCTTGTCCCAACCGCCAACCAGGAAACAAACACCATGAAAAGTACGCACGCAGCACTCGCCGCCGCCCTCGCCGTTTCGCTCTGCACGATGGCGGCCGCCTCCACAACGAAGTCGGACCAGCCCAAACCGACCGAGAAATGCTTCGGCGTGGCGCTTGCCGGACACAACGACTGCGCCGCCGGCGCCGGAACCACCTGTGCAGGTACAGCCAAGGCCGACTACCAGGGCGACGCCTGGATGCTCGTGGACAAAGGCACCTGTACGCAGATCAAGACACCCAAGGGCTATGGCTCGCTCAAGCCGCAGTGAAATCACCGACCCTAGTCACCACCAGGAGAACCTGAATGAAAGTCTTCCCCCTGCTTGCCATCGCCGCCTCCCTGGCGCTCAGCACAGGCGCCTCAGCCTTGCAGCTTCCGGTGCCGCCCGGTGCCAAGAATGTCGTGATCGTCCCCGGCGCCTTTGTCGACGGCTCCGGCTGGCGCGAAGTGCACGACCTGCTGTGGATCAAGGGCTACCACGTCACCATCGTGCACCAGCCGCATACCACGCTCGACGAGGACGTCGCAGCCGTGCGCGAGGTCATCAACCAGCAGGATGGGCCCGTCGTGCTGGTGGGGCACAGCCTGGGTGGTTCCGTCATCAGCCTTGCCGGTGACCGCGACAAAGTGAAGGCGCTCGTCTATGTGGCCGGCTTCGAGCCGGACGTGGGCGAGAGCGTGTCGCAGCTGCTCGGCTCCATGCCGGCGGCGAATAGCGACGTGAAGTCGACGCGCGACGGCCATGCCTTCCTCGACCCGGCCAAGTTCCGCGCCGACTTCGCCGCCGACCTGACACCGAACCGCACGAACTTCATGGCCGACTCGCAAGTACCTGCGGCCCGCGCCGTGTTCGACGGCAAGAGCTGGACGGCCGCCTGGCATAAGAAGCCAAGCTGGGCTGTGCTGACTACTGAAGACCACGCCCTCAGCCCGGATCTGCAGCGTCGGATGTATGAGCGTGCCGGCTCCAAGGTGACCGAGGTCAAGGCCAGCCACGCCGTTTACATGTCGCAGCCGCTGACGATCGCCAATGTAATCGACGAAGCGGCCTTGAGCGTCAAGCCGGCAGCTGACGCCGATACCAAGCAGTAAGCGGATTTCCCGTACCACCCTCAACCCAGACGAAAGCGAACCATGAAAACCTCCCACATCAACCTTGCCGCCGCGGCTGCCGCCATCGCCCTGGCTTCCACCGTACTCAGCACGCCAGCCAGCGCGGCCGACAAGCCCAAGGACGAGCTGGTCCGTTGCTATGGCCTCAATAGCTGCAAGGGCAATAGCCAGTGCGCCACGTCGACGCACGACTGCAAGGGCCTGAATGACTGCAAGGGTCAGGGCGTGGACGCCAAGCCGAAGTCGGAGTGCCTTGCGGCCGGCGGCAGTCTGACGGAACGCAAGTAAGCACCGCAGGTCCGGCGCCCACGGTGCCGGACCTCTTTTCTTCCATCATCGAGGCAAGCGCAATGCCGAACGCTACTCCCCGTTTTCACGGCTACGGACTGGGCCTGCGCAAGGACCACTACCGCGATTTCCTGGAGACGGCCGTGCCGGTCGACTTCGTTGAAGTCATCTCCGAGAACTTCATGGTGGATGGCGGCCAGCCGCGCCATATCCTGCGTCAGGTACGCGAGCGCTATCCCATTGCGCTGCATGGGGTATCGATGTCGATCGGCTCAGCCGACGGGCTGCGGCTGGACTACCTGCAGCGGCTGAAAGCATTGGTGGACGAGATCGAGCCCCTGTTCGTATCAGACCACCTGAGCTGGTCGCGCATCGACCATTTCAACTCGCACGACCTGCTGCCGCTCCCTTACACCGAAGAAGCGCTCGACATCGTGTGCGCCAACATCGCGCAGGCGCAGGACCTGCTGGGCCGTACGATGCTGTTCGAGAATCCGTCGAGCTATCTCGCTTTCGAAGGTGCCGATATGAGCGAATGGGAATTCCTCGACGTCATGTGCCGTCGCACAGGCTGCGAGCTGCTCCTGGATGTGAACAACGTCTACGTCAGCGCCCGCAATCATGGGCTGGATGCGGACGCTTACCTGGCCGGCCTGCCCGCCGAGCGCGTGCGGCAAGTCCACCTGGCTGGCCACAGCCAGGGCCGCGATATGCTGATCGATACGCACGACCAGCCGGTGAGCAATGCCGTTTGGGCACTCTACGCCCACGCCCTGCGCCGGCTAGGCCCAGTGGCGACCATGATAGAGCGGGACGACAACATTCCGCCCCTGGAAGACCTGCTCGATGAGCTGGCACGCGCACGCATTTACGGCGTGGTGGAGAAGCGCAAGCGCCTGACGGTGGAGGTGTGACTATGCTGGCTGAACTGCAAAGGGATTTTCGAGATTGGCTGGTAGCGGCCTCGGACGAGACAGCGAACCGGCTCGGTCACCGTGCTAGCCTGTCCATCTACCAGAACAACTACCGCAGCCAACTGGTAGGCTGCCTGGAGGCGTCGCTGCCCTTGCTTCGGCAATACCTGGGCGATACCGCCTTCCTGCAGACTGCCGTCCACCATATAGACCGCCATCCTCCGCACGCCTGGACGCTGGACGCCTATGTGCACAACTTCGACCGCACATTGATCGAACGCTTCCCGGACAACCCGGATGTACATGAATTGGCCTGGCTGGAGACCGCACTGGCACGGGCCTTTGTCAGCGCGGACGCCACGCCGCTGCGCGCCGACATACTGGCCGATATCGATTGGGAATCCACCCGCCTAAACCTGGTGCCCACTTTCGCCGGCCGCACGATCAACACCAATGTCGACGATATCTGGACCGCCTTGAGTGCGGAAGAAGCGCCGCCGGAGGCGGCCATGTTGGACGAGCCGGCCGGACTGATCGTATGGCGTAAGCACCACACCTGTCAGTTGAAGCGGGTAGATGCAGTGGAATGGGAAGCGCTACAGCACATCCGGGCGACGGGTAATTTCACCACCCTGTGCGAACGCCTGGCCAAGCAACTTGGCGAGGAAGCTGGCATCGCAATGGCTGGCGCCCTGCTCGCCAACTGGCTGGCCAATGAGCTGATTGTGGCAGGCTGACCCGCCAGCAACGCGCTATTTGCTATCGTGCGCAGACTTGATCAGGTTGTCGCGCAGTGTCTTCACAGCCTTTTGCAGCTTGGGAAACTCTTCCGACGACAGGCCAGTGGCCTCGACCAGGCTCATCGTCAGCCCCTTCTCTCGCAGGCTGCGGCCGGCGTCCGTCAGGCCGACGATCACCTGGCGCTCGTCCTTCGGGTCACGCTGGCGGCGCACATAGCCCATCTCCTCCAGCTTCTTAAGAATGGGCGTCAGTGTGTTCGACTCCAGGAACAACTTCTCGCCCAAGCCGCCCACGGTCTGCTCGTTTTCCTCCCACAGCGCAACGATGGTGATGTATTGCGTGTAGGTCAGTCCCAGCTCTTCCAAGATAGGCTTGTAGGCGCGGCCGAACGCAAGGTTGGCCGAGTAGATGGCGAAGCAAAGGAAGTCGGACAACTTGCGGTTGCCCGCATCACTTGCTGCAACAACAGGCGTCTTTTTACTCATGTTTATATCGCACGCGATGTATACGTGCGCGATATAATGCACCTAAACAGCCGCCTTGGCAACAGCTGCAAGCGAGGGCAACAAGCGCTGTGGCACTTACGCGATCACGGCCTCAACCGCCCCGACGCGATGCTCCTCCCATTTCGCCTGCACATCCCTCAGCGCACCTATGGAGCAGCGCAGCTCCGTCACCAAGGCCGCCACCAGCTGTTGAGCAGGCATCGGCTGCGCGAGCGCCGCCGCCTGCCCGGCCCAGTGGGCCGCATATTCGGCATTGCCCTTGGCCTTTGCCGCCGCAGACAAGGCCTTTTCCGCGTCATAGGCAATGGGGTAGTCGGGAATCGGTGGCGCATCCAGCAACTCGCCCAACATCGTCATGCGATTGGCTAGGCCGCGCGCGGGCCGACCGGAAATGGCCCGTGTCATGGTAGTGGCCCGGTGCGTGTCGGCCAGCAGCGCCTGGCGATAAGCACTATCGGCTGCCGACTCGGTGCAGGCTACAAAGGCCGTGCCCAGTTGCGCGGCCTGCGCGCCCAATGCGAGCGCCGCCGCGATCCCGGCACCGTCCATGATGCCGCCGGCAGCGATGACAGGCAGCGACGTGCCCTGCACGAGCAGACGGGTAAGCGCCATGGTACCGATGCCTTCGTCCAGTTCGTTTGGGTCGAACACGCCGCGATGGCCGCCTGCCTCGATGCCCTGCGCGACGACAGCATCCATCCCGGCTGCCTGCACACGCTGTGCCTCCTGCAAAGACGTGGCCGTGGCCAAGAGCACGATGCCCGCCGCCTTGAGTTCGGCAATCTTGCGGGCCGGCGGCAGGCCGAAGTGGAAACTCACCACGGCCGGCCTCTCCTCCAGCAGCATCTGATGCATCGCCTCATCTGTCTGGTACGACTGATAGATTTCGCGCAGTACGGCGGGCGGCGTGGCACCGACGCTCCGGAACTCCATTGCCAGATAGGCCAGCCAGGCAGCTTCGGCCTGTGCATTGGCCTTCGCCGGCCTATGACAGAACAGATTCACGTTGAAGGGCTTGGCCGTAAGCGCACGCGTCTGGCGGATCATGGTACGGGCCGATTCCGCAGTGGCGGCACCCAGCCCGAGCGAACCTAAGCCGCCCGCCTCCGACACTGCAGCGGCCAGCGCCGGCGTGCTTACACCCGCCATGGGCGCCTGGATGATGGGAACGGCGATGCCGAGGCGCTCCAGCAGTCTCACGTCATCGATGCCTGGCCTGGATTTCATGATCTTCTCCTTCGAAACGAAACGCTTACCGCACTACCCCACTACGCGCCTGCGCCCACAGCACCAAGCCAGCACAGGCCCCAAGAATCACAGCCGTCATGAAGAACACGGACGACAGACCGAGGCGTATGCCGACCTGGCCCCCCAGGAGCGGCCCCAACACCTGCCCGGCGAATTGCGCCGACTGCAGGAAGCCCAGCATGCGGCCCGTGTGATGTTCCGGCACGGCATGCCGTGCCAGTTTGGTGATGGCGGGCAAGAGGCCGGCCAGCGTCATGCCCATGAGTACGCGCAGCAGCGCCAGTTGCCACCACTGCGTCACGAAGGCCTGCGGGATCATCGTCACGGCCGTCGCCAGCAGGCAGCCGATAATCACCTTCCAACCACCAATGCGGTCGGCCAGGGCGCCGAGCCGTGATGCCGTGAGTATGCTGCCCAGCGCGGAACCCGCCATCACCACGCCCGACACGCGGATCAACTGCTCGCTGCCCACGCCGAGCTGGCCGATATAGACGGTGATGATGGGCTCAATGGACATATTCGCCAGCAGCACCATCGTGGCTGTCGTGAGCAGTACGGCCACCACGGCGAAATCTGTAGGTGCGGCGGCATCATGGTGACCCACTGGTCGGCGCGCGTCCGTGGCCGGGTCGAAGTCCTCGCGCACGAGAAAGATGGTCAGAATGGCGGCAATGGCGATCAGCGCACCACCGGCGAAGAAGGTACCCCGTATGCCGAGCAGGCCGGGTAGGAAGCCGCCTATCAAGGGGCCGAGGAGGTTGCCGGCCAAGGCACCCGTGGACAGGATACCCAAGGCCCAGCCAGCGCGCTCGCTGGGCGTTTGCGTACCGATAAGGATGGTCGCCGCGGCGAAATAGCCACCTACCAGGCCGGCAATCAGGCGCAGCGCCACCAGCTGATGTACGGAGTGCGCTACGCCGATCAACGACATCACGGTCGCCATGCCGACGGCGGCGCGCACCAGCATGAGCTTGCGCCCCACGCGGTCGGCCACATGACCCCAGATGGGCGAAGTGAGCGCCGTACCGAAGAAGGTAGCGCCAAAGGCGATGGCCGACCATTGGATGATGTCCGCCCGGCTGACCGCGCCCAGCTCACGCACATAGACGGGGAGGAAGGGCAGCAGCATGCTCAGGCTGACCAACGTGGTGAAGGAGCCGAACACGCACACGGCCAGGTTCCGGCGCCAGTACGCTGTATTGCGTTCGGGATAGCTGGCGTGCGGCGCAGCCAGACTGACTCCAGGAAGAATGGCTGCGTTGCTGTTCATGGCGATCTCGCTTTGGGAACGTGGGGCCAGTGTAGATTGATCAGGGATTCGACTGAATCCCTGCCATTCGTAATACATTCTTCCTAAATTTGATTGAATGAAGATGCATCATGCACCTCACCGCACCGTGTAGACATTATTTTCTAGACAAAGAATTCTAGAAAATTTATTCTACACCTAGCATTGCATCGCTTCGATATCTGCCGTACCGATCTGCACCCTCACGGAACTCAACCGCATACATGGATGGATTTTATGGTGAATCACCGGCTCCAACGCCTTGTCTCCAGCGCAATCGCGCTTGTCGCCCTTTGCTTCGCACCCGTACGCGGATGGGCAGCCGACGAGACCGCGATAAGCAACGCCGTCGACGCGGCGATCCGCCCCCTCATGGCCGAGCACAAGGTGCCGGGCATGGCCGTTGCCGTCACAGTCGATGGCCATGCCTACTTCTTCAATTACGGCGTCGCATCGCGTGAAAGCAATGTACCCGTCAACGAGACGACGCTGTTCGAGCTGGGCTCCGTCAGCAAGACCTTCACGGCCACGCTGGCCATGTACGTGCAGGGCACGCACAAGCTGTCGTTGGCCGACCACCCCGGCAAATACATACCGCAGCTGAAGGGAACGGCGATCGACCAGGCCACCCTGCTCCATCTGGGCACCTATACGGCGGGCGGCCTGCCCCTGCAGTTCCCCGACGAAGTGACGGACGACGCGGGGGCGCTCACCTACATCCAGGCCTGGAAGCCCGAAGCCGCGCCTGGGATCGACCGCGAATACTCCAATCCCAGTCTCGGCCTGTTCGGCTATGCGACGGCGCAAGCCCTGCACCGCGATTTCACTGGCGCCGTGCAAACGGTGCTGCTGCCGCGCCTAGGCCTGGAACATACTTATGTCCGCGTACCGGACGGCGCAATGGCGGACTACGCCTGGGGCTACGACGAGGACAAGCCCGTGCGCGTCAGCCCCGGCGCCTTCGATGTGGAAACCTATGGCATCAAGTCGAGTTCGGCCGACATGATCCGCTTCGTGCAGGCCAATATCGATCCATCCCGGCTGGACCAACCCATGCGCCGCGCCATCACTGCGACCCATGTGGCCTACTTCAAGCTTGGCGCGATGGCGCAAGGCTTGGGCTGGGAGCAGTATGCCTATCCCGTGTCGCAAGCCGACCTGCTGGCCGGCAACTCGGCGCAGGTCATCACGCAGGCCAACGCAGTCGAGCCCTTCAAGAAGTCCCCGAAAGGCCCCCGGCTCTTCAACAAGACGGGCTCCACGCGCGGTTTCGGCGCATATGTGGCCTTCGTGCCGGAAAAGCGCATAGGCGTCGTGCTGCTGGCGAACCGTAACTACCCCATCGCCGCGCGCGTGCAGGCGGCCTACGCCGTCCTGACGAGTCTATCTGAGGGCGATGCGCATTTACGCGGAGCGAACGAATAGCTTATAAAGAGTCGATCATTATTCCGTAAACCGATTCAATCATGGACCGCATCGACGCAATGAAGGTATTCGTCACGGCGCTGGACGAGGGTAGCCTCGCGGGCGCGGCGCGCAAGCTGGGCCGCTCCCCCGCCGCCGTGAGCCGTGCGCTGGCCTTGCTGGAAGAGCACGTGGGCACGGAGCTGATCCACCGCACCACGCGCAGCCTTAGGCTCAGCGAAGCCGGTGAGCGCTATGCGGCAGCCTGCCGACGCGTACTGACGGAGCTGGAGGAAGCGGACCTGGTCGCCTTGGGCGACAAATCCGCCCCGCGCGGGACGCTGACGATCACGGCCCCGGTCGCAGCAGGCGAAGAGGTATTGCGCGGCATCGTGGAAGCGTTCATGGAGGCCGTACCCACGGTCAACGTCAGGCTGTATTTCATGGACCGGCCGATCAACCTGATCGAGGAAGGCATGGACGTAGCCCTGCGCATCGCCCACCTGGCCGACTCCTCGCTCGTGGCCGTGCGCCTGGGCGAGGTGCGCCGCGTGGTCGTAGCCGCGCCGCGCTACCTGGCCTCGCACCCACGCATCGATACGCCGGCCGACCTAGCCCAGCACCAGATCATCGCCATGACGCATTTCGGACTCGATTCCTGGAACTTCCCGCCGGCAGAGAACGCCAAGGTGCCGCTTACGGTGCAGTTCAGCCCACGCCTGGTGGTAAACAGCGTGCGCGCCGCCGTCGCCTCGGCCACCGAGGGGCGCGGTGTCACGCGGCTCTTTTCCTACCATGTGGCGCCGCAAGTACGAGCCGGCGAGCTCGACATCATCCTGAAGGGGTCCGAGCATGGCCCCCTCCCCGTCCATCTGATCACACCCTACGGTCGCCTGTCCGTGCCCAAGGTGCGGGCGTTCTACGATTTCGCCGTACCACACCTGCGCAGTTATTTCGGGAGCCTCTGCCCCGTTCAACCGTGAGCTGAAATTCTGCCTGCCGCAGGGCGGCCATTCGCCGCGCGCGCGAATCTGGCTATCTTGTGGCCATATTCTCAGCGAGACGGGTCATGGGTGCGGAACAGAAGGTCGCCATCGTCACCGGCGCGGCCAGCGGCGCCGGGCCTGCGCTCCTGTGCGCCTACCTTGGGCGCAACTATCGCGTTGTCGCCATCGGGGACGGCATTGGGCCCCGCTGCGATAGCGTGCTGCATATCGCCAGCCAACTTGATGACGAAGACGCGGCGGCGCATATCGTGCGTCAAGTACTGCAGCGTTTCGGCCGCATCGACACGCTGGTCAACCAGATGCCGGCAATCCGGTGCACGGCAGAAGGCGCCGACCTGTGCCGGCAAAGACTGCTTGAGTCCCTAGGTGCCTTCCTGCCGCTTACGCAGCGCGTCGTCCTGGTCATGCAGCAGAAAAGTCATGGCCACGTCCTGAATATCTGCGCTCCAAGTAGCGCCAGCGCCTACGACCATGCGAGGCAGGGCTGCGTCGAGGCCGCCACGGTGGCGCTGGCCGCGGAAGTGGCGCCGCACCGCATCCGCGTGAACGCCATCACGCCGGCCTGCGACAAGCCGGCCGCCGTCGCCGACATCGTCCACGCCGCGCTGTACCTGGATGCCGCGCCGTTCACGACAGGCTTGTGTCTGCGCCTCGACGTCACAGGGCCGCAATAACCCGTCTGCGTCAAACCATCGACACGCCCTGCGTGTAGCGACCCCACGATTCAATCGATATACGCAATAGTTATCGTCGAAACGCGTGTATTCACATCAATTTCGAACAGAGTGAATATGGCGACACCCAAGGAGCTGCCTTGAACGGTATTCGCGGGTGAACTTAATCGGTCCAATCCGCCGGCCATGCGAGCCGGCCAATCGCCAAAAGGAAACCATCATGAGCAATGAATCAAAAGTCGCCGTCATCACGGGTGCATCGCAAGGTATCGGCGCTGCACTGGTCAAGGCCTATCGCGCAGCGGGTTACCGCGTGGTCGCCAATTCGCGGTCCATCGGCCCGTCCAACGATCCCAACATCATCAATATTGCGGGCGACATCGCCAAGCCGGGCACGGCCGACCTCATCATGCGCGAGGGCGTGAACCATTTCGGCCGCATTGATACGCTGGTGAACAACGCCGGCATCTTCACGGCCAAGCCCTTCACGCAGTTCAGCCTGGAAGACTGGGAAAGCAATCTGGCGACCAATCTGGCCGGTTTCTTCCATATCAGCCAGCGCGCCATCGAGCGCATGGAAAAGGCAGGTGGCGGCCATGTGGTGCAGATCACTACCAGCATCGTCGACCAGCCCATCAACGGCGTGCCCAGCGTGCTCGCGTCCGTCACCAAAGGCGGGCTGAACGCCGCCACCAAGTCGCTGGCCATCGAATACGCCTCGCGTAATATCCGCGTGAACGCCGTCGCCCCCGGCATCATCAAGACGCCCATGCACGCGCCGGAAACGCACGCCATGCTAGCTGGCCTGCACCCGCTGGGCCGCATGGGCGAGATCAGCGACATCGTCAACGCCGTGCTGTTCCTCGAGCAGTCGTCCTTCATCACGGGCGAGATCCTGCATGTCGATGGCGGCCAGGCGGCGGGTCACTGGTAAGCAGCACGCCAAGGGAGGAGATCGATATGCCTATCGTCAATATCATGGTGACCCGCGAGGGCACCAAGCCGGGCGCCGATTCGGTAACGGCGGAAGAGAAAGCCCGCTTGATCCGGGGTGTAAGCGAGCTGTTACTCGACGTGCTGAACAAGCCGTTCGATTCAACCTTCGTCACCATCCAGGAAATCGAGCTGGATAGTTGGGGCCGCAGTGGCTTGACCGTGCCGGAGTATCGCAAGCGGCAGGCTGGGAAGTAGCTAAGACCCACGCCAAGCACACATCAGCGCGCTGGAGGGTTCGTCCTTCAGCGCGCTTCCCATTTCAGCCAAACGTAAACGAGTACGCCCGGATACCACCGTCGAAGAATTCAACCTCGGCCGTACGATTCGCCACCGCGCCGGACTGGCGCACCAACTGGTAGAGACGCACGTCTGCTGCGCTCCCCCAACCTTCCGCATCGACGTCAGCGCCGTGATCTGCGCCGGGCGGATGTCCATCGATCAATACTCGAAAGCGCACAGGATTGCCTGCTTGGGCCGGCCCCATCACCAGGTGCAGGTCGCGTGCATGGAAACGGTGACGGATGCCGCCGCGCGCGCTGCTCAGCTCGGCAAACTCGCCACGCACGGTCCAACTACCTTCCAATGCCCAGTGGTTGAGCGACAGCACGAGCGGTGCCTGGTACATGCGGCTTACGTCCTCAGCGAAACCGCTGGGCGAGGCAAAACCCGTGGCCTTGTCGTATCCGACGTAGGTCTCGCCGGATTCCAGGTTGGCGAGGTCGGGCGAGGCTTGCGCACCACGCCCCGGGTCGGCGACCAGTTCCTTGGCGGGCGGCGTACCCTTCGTTTCGAATACCAGTTGCTGCAACACGCGCTCGGACTGCGCATAGTCGCCTTCGCCCAAGGCGCGATGGCGAATGCGGCCGTTGGCGTCGATAAAGTAAAGCGCGGGCCAAGCCTGGTTGTCGAAGGCCTGCCAGATGCGGAAATCATTGTCGGCGATCACGGGATAGCGCACACCCAGATTGCCTAGGGCCTGCCGCACATTGGCCTCATTGCGCTCAAAGGCGAACTCCGGCGCATGCACGCCGATCACCACCACGCCCTGGTCCTTGTACTTGTCCGCCCAGGCGCGTACATAGGGCAAGGTGCGCAGGCAGTTGATGCAGGAATAGGTCCAGAAGTTGACGACGACGACCTTGCCGCGCAAGTCCTCCGGCTCCAGGGGCGCTGTATTGAGCCACTTGGGCTGGTCCAGCAGCGTGCGCAGGGGGCCGGACAGGGGGCGCGCCGCCTCCTTGGCTCGGGCGCGCACCTCGGCTGCCTGGTTCTTGCCCAGGCTGGTAACGAGGTTCTGCTCCACCGTACCTGCATAGGCTGGCGAGAAGCGGCTCAGCAGAACGCCATCCAGCCCCAAGGCGACGAAGGCTGAACCAGCCACGGCGGCGACCCCGACAGCACGGCGAGCCCATTCGATCCATTGCGTGCCGCGAACCATGTCAAGCAGCGTGCGGCCGAACAACTGCACGGCTGCCAAAGCGCTCGCGGCGCCCAGGCCGTAGACCAGCAACAGGGCGGACGTCTGTACGCTGGGGCCGCGCAAGGCTGCACTGGTCAGGATCAGCCCCAGCACGGGGCCGGCGCACGGTGCCCACGCGAGACCCGTCGCTACGCCAAGCAATACGGAGGTCCCCATTCCGCTCCCAGCATCGCGATGCCCTGCCCAGCCGGCAACCCACTCGCCCAACGAGGCGAGCGGATACATGACGCGCGCCGCCAACGTGGGGCTTAGCATCGTCACGCCGAACACGATCATGAAGCCGAGTGCAACGAGCCGCCCATAATAAT
>JAFAKZ010000576.1 GCA_019234745.1 Burkholderiales bacterium | reverse complement strand
ACCGAACTACAATCCGCAGAACACGCTCTTTACGATGCTGATCGGCGGCAACGACCTGGTGAACTACAACAAGTCGGTTGCGGACGTGATCAGCGGCGAGCAAACAGCGCTGCAGAACCTGATCAATGCCGGTGCGCGCAATATCCTCATACTGGAGCTGCCGGACGTGTCGCATGCGCCCGTGTTCGGATATGGATACAAGACCAATGGCGCCCAGGTTGCGGCGGAGGTCGTCGATCTGCGCAACCAGCTCACGAACGTGGTGAACAATCTGCGCGCACAATATGGTGGCAGCCTGAACATCCAGTTGTTCGACACCTATACGCTGTTCAATAACGTGCTGAACAATCCGGGTGCCTACGGCGTGACCAACACGAAGGATTCCTGCCTGTCCATCAGCCAGGACTCCACGTTCAACTACTTGGAATCCCACTCTCCGCGCGCAGGCTGCAACGCATCGACGGTGAACAGCTATGTGTTCTGGGACTTGCTGCACCCAACCACGCATACGCACCACGTATTGGGTGACGCAGCCGCCAACTTCGTACACGCGAACTTCGGCCTGTGAGCAAGATCGATCCCTGTCAGTAAATCGCCGTACCCATGAAAAAGGCCACCCTACTCCCCGGGGTGGCCTTTTTCCTGATACGAGCTGCGCTCTAGGGAGGCGCTACAAAAGGTGGCAATCTGGAACTTCAGTTATCACCCGGCGAAGCCGTGCGCTCTAGGATGTAAGAAAGTCAACGAGTTGTCGCTTATTGATTCCACTCCCCCCGCCCTCGTTGCGCGGTTGTTGCCGCTTTAGCGGCTTACAATCCGCGGCATACCCTCTACGGGTGCCGCGGCGAGCACCCGCAGGGGGTAGGCCGTGGTTCTAAGGCGCTAAAGCGCCAAGAACGCACGTACGGAGCCTCGCTGACGCTCGATAGTGGATTTTTGCAGCGCTTCCTTAGATGTGCACGCCGCAACCGCCGAACAACTCCCGCATCTTGGGCGTAAGCATGCGCTGCGCGTCAGGCCCGGTCCACAGGTTGATGCTCATCATCTTGCGTCCCGCGCTCGTGTGCTTGAAGTTTTCGATCTGCCGCAATTCAGCGTCGATGAACGAGGGCGGCGCATCACCTGCTTGATTGCCCAGCGCCGATGCCAGGCCGCGCGCGCCGGCGTTCATCAGTTTCTGTCCAGCGGTGCTGCTGTAGAAAACATCCGCTTCGTGGCGCTCATCCGCCGACAGCTGACTATTGAGCAGGCTGCTGAAGGTCGATGTCAGGCTGCCGTCGCTCAAGTTTCTTACGCAGGCCACGGCTGCATCACTCGCCTTGAGTTGCGATTGGCGCAGCTTCACAGCGGCCTTGAGAAACGTCATCGCCCCCCGGCTGGCCGAGCCGGCCACGCCCATGGTGTCGCCGCTGGCCGAATGTACGTTCAGTACTTCGCTCTTGCTTCCGGTCGCGCACGGCGCATCCTGAAAAGCAAAGCTGCCGTCGCCCTGCTGGCACTTGTACAGCTGGGCCTGCGCCGCCACGGCCACGCCTGCCAAACCCGCCACCAGAAAACCTCTGCACATGATCTTCTTCATCAACATTCCTCTGTTATCGAAAATACACCAGCACGTATCCATGAATGTGGCTACAAGCCCAGGCTGCTCCACATAGCGTCGACGCGGCTCACAATATCAGGATTGCGCGTAATCGGCACACCCCATTCACGCGTCGTCTCACCTGGCCACTTGTTCGTCGCATCCAGCCCCATCTTCGACCCCAGACCCGACACCGGGCTGGCAAAATCAAGGTAGTCGATGGGCGTGGATTCGACCATCACTGTATCGCGTACGGGGTCGACGCGCGTGGTGATGGCCCAGATCACTTCCTTCCAGTCGCGCGTGTTCACGTCGTCGTCCACGACCACGATGAACTTCGTGTACATGAACTGGCGTAGGAAGCTCCACACGCCGAACATCACGCGCTTGCTGTGGCCGGGGTAGGACTTCTTCATGCTGACGATGGCCATGCGGTAGGAGCAGCCCTCCGGTGGCAGATAGAAGTCGACGATCTCCGGGAACTGCTTCTGCAAGATGGGGACCAGCACCTCGTTCAACGCCACGCCCAGCACGGCGGGTTCATCAGGCGGCTTGCCCGTGTAGGTGCTGTGGTAGATCGGATCGCGCCGGTGCGTGATGCGGTCCACGGTGAACACGGGAAACCAGTCCTGCTCGTTGTAGTAGCCCGTATGGTCCCCGTAAGGTCCTTCCAGCGCGTGCAGGTAGCCGCCCTGCTCGCGCAGCGGCACACCGTGCTCGCTCGTGCCCGTCCAGCCCTTTTCGGCCGGCGCGATATGGCCTTCCAACACAATCTCAGCCGTGGCCGGCACCTGCAGGCCATTACCGATGCACTGTACGACTTCCGTCTTGCTGCCGCGCAACAGGCCGGCGAACTGGTACTCCGATAGCGAATCGGGCACGGGTGTGACGGCGCCCAGGATGGTGGCCGGGTCGCAGCCCAGTACGACGGAGATGGGGAATTTCTCGCCTGGGTTGCGGATGGCGTGCTCGCGAAAGTCCAGCGCCCCGCCGCGCTGCGCCAGCCAGCGCATGATGAGTTGATTGCGGCCGATCAGCTGCTGGCGGTAGATGCCCAGGTTCTGCCGCGCCTTGTGCGGACCGCGGGTGACCACCAGGCCCCAGGTGATCAGCGGGGCCACATCGCCCGGCCAACAGTACTGGATGGGTAGGCTGCCCAGGTCGACATCCTTGCCTTCCAGCACGACTTCCTGGCACGGCCCACTGCGATGCTGCTTGGGCGCCATATTGAGCACCTGCTTCAGAATGGGCAGCTTGTCCCACGCGTCCTTCAGGCCCTTGGGCGGATCCGGCTCCTTCAGGTAGGCCAGCAGCTTGCCGATCTCGCGCAAGGCGCCGGCATCTTCCGCCCCCATGCCCAGCGCCAAGCGCTTGGGCGTGCCGAACAGATTGCCCAGCACGGGCATAGTGTGGCCCGGCACCTTCTCGAACAAGAGCGCCGGCCCTTCTGCGCGCAACACGCGGTCGCAGATTTCCGTCATCTCCAATTTCGTGGAGACGGGCGCCGTGATGCGCTTGAGTTCGCCGCGGACTTCCAGTTGCGCCATGAAATCGCGCAGGTCGTGGTACTTCATCTGGGTTCTTTCTTGTGTTTGGCGGCTGTATTTATTTCAGCCACCGAGACTACTTACCTTGCATGTCTTTCGACCCACCCCCATCCCAACCTTCCCCCTGCTCCGCAATGGGAAGGGGCTGGTCGACGGTAGCCAGAACCGATAGTGGCAGTGGCAAGCGAGATGACCTACCAGGTGGCACGATGTTAGTTACATCCGCGAACCGGTCCCCTCCCCTTGTAGTCAGGGGGAGGGTTAGGGTGGGGGTAAGCGCGCAGCGCGTCTCCATTGATCTGCGGAACGCTTAGTATCTAATTACTCGTCGCCCCTGCCCCCGCCCAAACCCACTCCAACAAGCGATCGAACGCGCCCTGCGCCGCGTCGGCTCGCGGGTGGTTGGCGATCGCCACCACCACCCACTCGCGCCCTGTATGGTCGCGCATCACACCGGCAATGGCCTTGGAGTCGTCCAGCGTTCCCGTCTTCAAATGCCCCTGCCCCGCCTCGGGGCTATCGACCAGCCGGTGCACCAGGGTGCCGTCGATACCCAGGATGGGCAGGCTGGATAGCAGCTCCGGCCCATACGGGCTGTGCGCTGCCACCTGCAGCAGCTGCGCCAGGTGGCGTGGGCTGACGCGCTCTTCACGCGACAGGCCGGCGCCGTTTTCCAGCGTGAGCTCGGCGAAACGCAGGCCACGTTTGGTCAGCCAGTCGTTGATCAGCAAGACGGCGGCGGCAGCGCTGTCACGCCCGGGCTGCGGGTGTTCCGCACCTAGGGTGAGGAAGATCGTGCGCGCCATCGTATTGTTCGACAGCTTGTTTACATCGCGGATGACCTGGGCCAGTGCAGGCGATGCCTGATCAGCCAGGCGTTGCGCGTCGGGCGGCGTCAGGCCCTCGCGCGTCTTGCCGGCGATGCTGCCACCCAGCTCCGTCCACAGTCCGCGCGTCAGGCGGTCGGCGAACTCCACCGGGTCAAGCAGGCCCAGGTAGCGGTCCTGCCGGCAGTTGCGCGGGAAGCGCCCCTGCAGCGTTACGCGTACCTGTCCACCTTCGTTGACGATTTCTGGCCGCTCCCAACCGGCACGCCAGCTGTCGCAGGGCATGGCAACGACCTTGAAGCGCGACACGGTATTCACACCTGCCATCTCGGGGTCGGCACGCACGGTGGCGGTGTGTTCGTCCGAGCTGATATCGAAGCGTAGGGCCTTAAAGTTCATCAGAAGCGCATCGGGCCCCACATTGTAGGCGCGCTCGGGCTGCGCATCGAAAGGCTCCGCGTCGGGCCGCGCCGGGGGTAGCTTGAAGTAGCTGCGATCCAGCACCAGGTCGCCCGCCACCTTGCGTACGCCTCGCGCCTTCAGGTCGCGCAGCAGCAGCCAGACGCGCTCATAGGTCAGTGCCGGATCACCGCCGCCGCGCACATAGAGATTGCCCTTGAGTGTATCGCCCTCGATGGTGCCATCGGTATACAAGCCCGTGTGCCATTGAAAGGCAGGCCCCAGGTTTTCGAGCGCCGCGAAGGTCGTGACCAGCTTCATGGTGGACGCGGGGTTCAGCGCGTCGTCGGCGTGGTTCTCCAGCACCGGTGCGCCACCGTCAAGCGGCATGACGATCACGCCTACCGCGCTCTCCGGCACCTTGACTGCCCTCAAGGACGCCACCACCGTCGAGGGCAGCGACTGTGCCGCCACGCTCGCTGCCAACAGGGCCGCCGCGCAGCCCGTCATCCATCTACTCACAAACATCCACTACTCCACGGTCACGGCAGCCAACGGCCCCCAGTCACCCGCCGCCCGGTACACCAGCGGCCGGGCCTGCAGGCGCCACTCGCCGCTGCGATCCGGTTTGAATTCAAATTTGCCGCCCGCGCTGCGCGCCGGCTCCCCCGTACTCACCACGCGATAGGCGCCATCCAGCCGAATCTCGTCCAGATACCAACCCACGCGCGCATCGTCCGGTGTGAAATAACTACCGTTGGCGAAGGTGTAGCGAAAGCGTAGCTGCAAGAGGCGCCCCGCATAGGGCGACAAGTCTACCTGATGCGCGCTGAATTCCTTCTCGGCGCTCGCCATGGTGCCGTCGCTGCGTTGCGTGTAAACCGTCTCCCAATTGTCGCGCCCCTCTACCAGCACGTCCACGTTCGCAACCTCGTCGCTGCCCGCGACGCCGCGCCGGCTCTTGAAGGCGAGACGCGCCTGGGCGCCCGCGACAATGGGCTGGGACAATAGCAACACCTCGTCGCCGAGGTGCGTATGCGCCAGGCGGAAAGCCTGCTTGCTGCTCGCCACGACCTGCGCCTGGATCACCGGGTAGTCGTTGCTGCCCGCGTAGGAAAACGCGCCGTAGCCGTGCTCGGCCCCTTGTGCGATGGGCCAGCGCTCCAAGTAGAGGGCACGCCATTCCGAGCCGGTCGCGCCCGGCTGCGGCGGTACGCCGAAAACAGCGCCGTTTGTGCTGATGCGCGCCGGGCCGACCACCAGTGCCTCACGCTTTCCTGGTGCGGGTGCATCGGGGTCGAACACGGTCACATCGTAAGCGAAGCGGCGCGTGTCGCTGCCCAACTTCACGCCCTCGATGGTCACCCGATAGCGGGTGTCGTGCTCCGGTTTGGGCAAATGGTCCACACCCTGCGCAATGCTCCACACGATGCTGGGTTCGCCCGCCGTATCGTTGGGCGGCTCGATCTGCACGGGTACGGGCGCACCGGCCAGCTCCACCGTCACGCTGGCGGCGCTGAAGTCCGCCCCGGGCAGCGAGAAGGACCAGCGCGGGAAGGCGACCTCGTAGGGAATCCAGCCGGGCGGCGGCCAGGCCACGTAGTCGTGCACCACGTGCGGCCGGTTGCTGCCGTACAGGCCGTCGAAGGCCGTGAAGCCGCTGGCGGCCCGCGCCTTGTCGGCATTGGGCACATCGCCCAAGCCGATGAATTTCGACTGTGGGTAGAGCAGCCAGCGCCGGTGGTGTACGGCGGCGTTGTCGGGCCCCGAGTCGCGCATGAAGTTGGTGACGGCCTCGGGGCCGTTGGCGCCCATGCCCAAGAGCGAGTTGCTGGCGCCTTCCTTGGCGTCGTCCGAATAGCAGCGCCAGGAGGCATCGATATCATGTGAAATACGGTGGTTCGCCATCACGACCAA
>JAFAKZ010000095.1 GCA_019234745.1 Burkholderiales bacterium | reverse complement strand
AGCAACTTGCCGTCCACCGTCTTGAAGGTGGCGAGGCTTCTACCAATCAAGAAGCGGTTAGCCCCATGGCAGAGCACCTTGCCGGTGTTGTCATAACAAAAGACGTACAAGTCTTTGTTATGCCAATGCTTATTGGCAGGATCATTGAATTCGGCATAGGCAACGGTCGCGTCTACCTTTTGCAGATAGGCCGCCGCCTCCCTGGCCATCTTCATCGCTTCATCCGTACCACCTCGCTCGCCGTCGGCCATGGCAAGCACGCACACCATGCTCAGGAATCCAGATAACAGAGCGGCAATTTTCATGTTATGCCCTCCTTACACTGCAAGTGTAGGCGATAAGACACCATCAATCCGGGCAAGACATCGCTGAAAATCTTGGAAGTGCTGTTCAGCCGACACAGGCCGCTTTGCAGTCTCACCAGCTGATCAAGTGTCCCAGGCGTGAGTGCAAAAACCTAACCCTTCACCTCGATCGCACTGACGACAGACACCGGGTGGTCACTCATCTCGCCGATCAAGACGGACACCCAGATATCGCCCTTGTGCGCGACGATGTAGCGGTCGCTCTTGCTGTACACGTTCACGTTCTCGGCGTCACTCCAAAGGCCGGAAGACTCCAGGCAGGGCTTTTCGCACTTGTAGTCAACCGTGTAACCCTCGTTCGCGAACTGCTTCTGGTAGCTCTCCCAGACCTGCAGGGTACTTTGCGAATGCGGGTGATCGTACTGGTCGTGGTAGTAGGCGCCACGCAGGGTTTTCATCTTGTTGGCGTGGATGACGTCGTCCGCATCCTGGCTGGGGTGCGATAGGAAAAAGGTATGCTCCTCCACCTCCTTGAACACCCGCTTCATATTGGACGGCTCGGCTTGAATCTCCGGCGCAAACGGCGTGGCCGCGGTCTGAGAAATATGGGGCTTGGGTGCCGTACCATAACCCGTAGCGCCGCCGGACGCACCGCCGTTCCCGCTCACGCTGCCACTCGCACTGCCACTGACGCCATCCGCCGCGCTCTTGGCATTCTTGGCCGTATCGAGCGCCTTGTTCACCGAGTCGAGCGCGGAACCAAGGTCAAACGCCATGACAGGAGCAGCCAGCAGTGCAGCCATCAGAACGGGCAAATACAAGGAACGCATAAATCCTCCAAAGTCGTGAAAAAGCATGGGCGCCATCGAATTCATACCTGGCGCCGGTCAAATTATTCGACGGGCGAAATCGAGCTTCCCGCACCAGCGATGCGCGCCATTGCAGCGCATGCCAATGGAATGCCGCCGCATCCTAGCCGATTCGCAGACGGCTGAGTAGGCAATATTGCAAGATATATTTCTCGCCTGCCCGCCCCGCGCATCACTCACCCAGCAACAGTTTGTTGCAGATCAAATACATTTCCATTACAAATTAAATATTAATGATAATGAGTGTCATTAATATTTTGAAGCTTGCACATCAAGCCAGAATAAGGGTTTTCCCTTAGCCTGCATCGTCTGCCTTTCAGTTCCAGCTCGCCCAGCGCTTCCATACCCTCCAGTATGGAAATTTTGCCCAAAACACATTTGTTGCAATCAAATGGGCTAACTCGGCATGATCATCCAGCTCTTGCGTCGGACCTTGTCGGCGCAGAAGCGGAACCTAAGACCGTAACACGATGAAATTCATGATCGGCGCCTGCACACCAGGACGCCGGCAACGGCGGCTCATATACACAAAGGAGAAGTACAAATGCAGTCGAAGTCGAAGAAGCTGTTCAAGCACATTGCAATCGTGTCCGCACTTGCTGTATCACTGCCCTCCTTCGCTCTCACGGTGAAGGGCTACAACCACGCACACAAGGGCAAGGTTGCCGTCGAGCGTTCGGTCAAGCTCAAGCCGAGCGGCAAGGGTTTTGCCGTTGCCGATACGCGCGTGGCGGCCCGCCCCGGCGACCGCATCCGCGTGCAGGACGTCACGCCCGGCGCCAACGGCATCGACTACAACGGCGGCCCGATCATGTCGGGCAACACCAATGTGTACTACATCTGGTACGGTGACTGGTCGAGCAACACCAAGGCACAGCAGGTGCTGGTCAACTTCATGAGCAGCATTGGCGGCACGCCACTGTACAACGTGAACACCACCTACTACGACAACACGAACGCCTATGTTGCCAATCAGGTAACGCTCGCCGGCCAGGCCAACGACAGCTACTCGCAAGGCACCTCGCTGGACGACAATGCCGTCCTCGCCGTCGTGCAGAACGCCATCAGCAACGGTGCCGTGCCGCTCGACCCGAACGCCTCCTACATGGTGCTGACTTCGCCGGACGTGAACGAAACTTCGGGCTTCGGCTCGCAATACTGTGGCTGGCACAATCACGCCACCGTCAGTGGCACCGACGTCAAGTACGCCTTCATCGGCAACCCGACGCAAATCGCCCCGGACACCTGTGGCGTGAACACCCCCTCGCCCAACGGCGACGGTGGTGCCGACGCGATGGCCAGCGTGATCTTCCACGAGCTGTCCGAGACGGTGTCCGATCCGGACATCACCGCCTGGTTCGATTCCACGGGCGCTGAGAACGGCGACAAGTGCGCATGGAACTGGGGCACCACGTATACAGCCGCCAACGGTTCGACCGCCAACCAGAACATCGGCGGCTCCGACTGGCTGCTGCAGCAAATGTGGCTGAACGCCAACGGCGGCCAGTGCGCACAATCGTATTGATCCACGCTACTGAGTCCAATCATGCGAAACATCACAGCCCTCGCCCTATCCATCCTGCTGCCGATCGCTGCTGGAGCAACCGACCTGGCCGACAAGGGTGCGATCACCCCCACGCTGTACTCGGTCCGCTTCAAGCAGACCGAAACCGACCTGCTCGCTGCACAAGCAGCGAAAGACGTCGCAGCCATGGAGCGCATCCTGTCGCCCTTGTTCGAGGTCCGGACGCAAACGGGCGATATCGTCACCAAGGCCGATTGGCTGAAGCGCGCGCCGGTAGATGGCGTGAAGCCGACGCATATGGTGGTGTACGAGGTCGGCCCCAATGCCATTGCCCAGTTCCAGCTGGTGAAGCCGGGCGAGAGCGGCGGTGTTTCCGTGGTCGACGTATGGGCCCAGGACAGCGGCGGCTGGCGGCTCAGGGTACGCTTCGAGTCGCCGATACATTGAGCTGCATGCAATCCTCGTAGGGAAGCTTTCCCTACGTTGCGGCGGGATACTCGCAAGGGTGTCCCGCCGTATTTCTTTTCAACTTGCGGCATTGATCCAATTGCCCAGCTAAGCTGCATATCGCGGCGCCCGTCCCAAGAGAGTGCCACGCTCCTTATCGATCAGGAGGACACCATGGCAACGCTCGACCACCTCATCCTCAAGGTCAACAACCTGGATGCCAGCATCCTGTTCTATACGACGGTGCTAGGCTTCACCCTCGAAGGCCGCGACGGGCCCTTCACCGTCATTCGCGTGGGGCCGGATTGCCAGCTTCAATTGGCGCCTTGGGGCACGCCCGGCTTCGAGCACTATGCCTTCGCCGTATCGCAGGACGAATTCGACGCCATCTTCGCCCGCATCAAGGCGGCGGGCATCGGCTTCGGGCCGACCTTCGACTCGGTAGGAAGCAATACCCACCCGGGCGAGGAAGCAGGCGCCCGCGGGCGGGCCCCTACGCTGTACTTCAACGACCCGAATCAGCACCTGCTGGAAATCAGGACCTACCCGAGCTAGCGCCGGCCACCGGGCTCTCCCTCACACAAACACGCCGCACGCGCTTATGATGGCCGTCCCGCGTCCTTCACCCTATGCAGCGCCATGGCAAGCAACCGCCCCGACTACGGCCAGATAATTGAACAGATCGTGTACGACTGCGCCCCCTACCGCACACGCGGCAAGGTAGCGGACTATATCCCCGCGCTCGCCGCAGTCCCGGCCGACAAGTTCGGCATCGCCATCGAGACGGTGGACGGCCGCAGCTTCCAGATAGGCGACGCGGCGGAGCGCTTTTCCATCCAGAGCATCTCCAAGCT
>JAFAKZ010000575.1 GCA_019234745.1 Burkholderiales bacterium | reverse complement strand
ACGGCGGCTCATGACGTAATTTGCCGTCGACAATGTTCAAGAATTGATTTGGAGAAACCTCATGGGCGACAAGACCTATAACGTGCTATTTCTATGCACACAAAATGCCGGCCGCAGCATTCTCGCGGAAGCCCTTCTTAACAGCCTTGGCGCAGGCCGTTTCAAGGCCTACAGTGGCGGCAGCTTCCCCGCAGGCGCGATCGACACACACGCCGTTGCGGTGCTGGAAAAGCTGCGCATCGATACCAACGGGCTGCGCAGCAAGAGCTGGGACGAGTTCGCCAGCCCCGACGCGCCGCATATGGACTTCGTCATCACGCTCTGCGACCACGCGGCCGAGGAAATCTGCCCGGTATGGCCCGGCCACCCGATCACCGCCCACTGGGGCTACCCGGACCCGGCCAAGGCCGAAGGCGACGAAGCCGCCAAGCTGGCCGCGTTTAGCCACACCGCCAGCCTGATCGCCGAACGCCTGCGCCTGCTTATCAACTTACCGGTGGACAAGCTGGAGCATTTGGCGCTGCAGTCGGAGGTGGAGAAGTTGGCGGCGTAGATTAACCCTCAGGGAACGCGGAAGTGAAGTCCTGAGTATGTCGCAGGGTCGCCGTAGCCGATCGTGCGGTGCTTTGCATCCCACACGATAGGCAGTCCGTCGATCCTGTCGGGGTAGGCGTTGCCCTCGCGCTGGATAAAAGCGGGCATCTGGTCATCAGTTATGTTTTGCTGCCGCGCCTTAATTACCAACTTGATCAATCCCGCGATGTCATCATGCCGTACAACGTTTTGTGCGATCTGGCCATAGGCCTTCAAGCCATTGCAATATACATACCTTGACGGGAATGTATTGAGCGGATCTCTGAGATAGTCATTCGACCATCTTGCGATGTCTCCATACTGGTGCCAGATATCAAGTGTCTTTCTTGAGTAATCTTTTGGGTCTTCACTATCGAGCACGGACTCAATCGCAACCATCGTGCGGTAGATTCGGTTACGGATAAAATTCGGATGGAATATTGGCGAGGACGCTCCAACCTCTAGCGATCTATTCATGTTCCGGTAATACCAGACGAAATCGGCACGAAAATTCCAGGAATTGAGCCCCTGGGTTTTCAACATCTGCTCTATCTCATCATGATGGTTAATCAGGACATCAGGATTGGCCACCATGATTTCGTTCAACGCCTCGTAACCAATACCTTCTGAGACAAGCATCACAGACTTGTCAACCACAAGTGAATCCGAACCATGAGCACGAAGGATATAGCGTTGAAATGCCACCCAAAGCTGATATGCCTCTTCCACCTTACCCTCGCGCACACTCAGGTCGATGTTGAGGCAATACAGTTTCGCAAGACTGAGGCTCAACATTGTGTTGCGTGATACTGTTCCCTGATAGTAGGGCAACGCAAGAACATGCTCGTACCTACCTAGTATTTCTTGGTTCCTTTCGATCAGACTACGTAATCCGGCCGTCGAAATGCATTTTTCACGAGCAGCCAGATCGGACAAGGAAGTCTCATTGCAATATAACGCAGCATTGACATCCCCTTTGATCTCGATAGCTTGTTTTATCTCATAAGGATATCCCGTCGCCCTCCTCCATCGCAGCATGTCATCCAGGTAGCGCTGCTCGTTAACAATATCGGCCCGCCCGAACGCCAACAGATCGGCGCCCGCTGGGGCATCCAGCGCCCTTAGATATATCACAGCATTCTGTACATCGGGTACTTGTACTTCAGTCTTCTGGTAATACTTTGCAATACCCGGATCAAGCGACTCATCAACGAATATTGCATATGTCACGTAGATAACGATCAACAAAACTACGCCACCGAGCACCTTCCAAACCATGCGGGCGCGCGGCAACTTACTTAGCGATGCACTTGCGGCGTAGATTGAATTATCTTTTCCCATATCACAGCCCTAATCCGAACACTTCAGCTATTTCCCGTTATTTTATTAATTGGCCGCGCTCGCCACCGGTCCGCGACACTCAAAATACAGCAAGTCATGCCAGGCATCGTTGAGAAACATGCTCTGCCGGCTGCGCCCAAACTCGGTAAAGCCATTCTTCCGTAGCACACGTGCCGAGCCGGTATTGCCATCGCGCACCGTCGCCTCGATGCGCCACAGGCCCAGCTGCTGGAACGCCTCCTCCAGCACCAGCGCCACGGCGCGCGAGGCGATACCTCGGCCACCAGCGTCTTCCGCCACGCGATAACCCAATAGCGCCTTGTTGTAGTAGCGGCGTGCGACTTCTGTGAGGTTGACGCGGCCGACGATGCAGCCCGCCTCCTTGATCAGGTAGTTGTAGGCGTGGTCACGCTCACGGTTGCGTAGCGAGTCAGCAATGGACTGGCGTACGGCGTCGATATGGTAGAAGTCGGGTGAGCGGGCGTTGATCCAGCGTTCGAAATAGGCGCGGTGGCGGAGTTCGAATTCAAACAATTCCTCCGTATCTTCGTGGCCAAGCGGTGCAAGCACAATATCGGTCATGGAACGAGACTGGATCGGTAGCAATGCCGACCATCTTACCGTGTTACGCCTGTGCCAAATGCAAACAGCCCGACGTTAAGGTCGGGCTGCTTATCCCAGCTACGACTCAAAGCGTCGGATAGTCGGTATAACCCTTCTCCGCGCCACCATAGAACGTCGCTGCGTCGGGCTCGTTGAGCGCGGCATTCTTCGCAAAGCGGGTGACGAGGTCGGGATTGGCGATGAAGGGGCGGCCGAACGCCACGGCGTCGGCGATGCCCGATGCGATCAACCCTTCCGCCATTTCGGCGTCATAGCCGCCGCAGAAGACCAGCGCGCCATCGAACGTGGCGCGCAGCTGGGCACGGTACTTGTCGCTCAGCGCCTTGCCGCCAGACCAGCCGGCTTCGGCGATGTGGACGTAGGCCAGGCGGCGGGCGTTCACTTCGCTCACCAGGTGGAGCGCGGTCGCCTCGCTACCTTCGATTGTCATGTCGTTGAATACGCCGTTGGGCGACAGGCGTATGCCCACGCGTTCCGCGCCGATCGCCGCCACGATGGCATCGACCACCTCCAGCACCAGGCGCGCACGGTTCTCGATCGAACCACCATACTCGTCGCCACGCTGGTTGGCGCGAATATCGAGGAACTGGTTCAGCAGATAGCCGTTAGCCGCATGCACCTCGACCATATCGAAGCCCGCACGTACAGCGCGCCGGGCAGCATCGGCGTAGGCCTGCACCAGCGCCGGCAGCTCTTCCTTGGCCAGCGCGCGCGGTACATCGGTCGGCTCGTTGCTCGGTGTGCCGTCCGGCAGCACCACGAAAGACTGCGAATCCGCGGCGCGGATAGCCGACGGGCCGACGGGTGCAGCGCCTCCTTCCTGCAGCAGGTGATGCGAGATGCGCCCGACATGCCAAAGCTGCAGCGACATCTTTCCGCCCGCTGCGTGGACGGCATCTACCACCTGCTTCCAACCGGCTTCCTGGGCGTCGGTATAGATGCCGGGCGTCCAGGCATAACCCTGGCCCTGGCGCGAAATCTGTGTCGCCTCGCTCACGATGAGACCCGCACCTGCGCGCTGGGCATAGTAAGCAGCATTGAGCGCCGTCGGTACGTCACCCGGCTGGCCTGCGCGCGAGCGAGTCAGCGGTGCCATCCAGACACGGTTCTTGAGTTCAATCTTGCCAAGCTTCACGGGGGTGAGCAGTTTGTCGAGTGCCATGCGAAAAATTCCTTTGTATATTAGACCGGTCGTCTAGTAATTGCAGGTAAAAAAAGCCGGCCGTAGCCGGTCGTGTACTTCTCAAACAAGTTCAGGACAGCAGAAAATCGGCAGCCGCCAGCGCAGCGTTCTGCGCGCTCAAATTACGGCGTACCTTGGTCTGCAGTGCCACGCCCAGCCATTGGGCATAGATCACGGCGGCCAGTACTTCGGCCGGCTGACCGGATGCAATCGAGCGGTCGGCGCGGCCCAATACAATGCAGGCCGCCAAACGCTCCACGACGTCCGCCATGCCGCGGTCCAGCGTGAGACGCATGCTCTCCGACAAGTCGCTCACCTCGCCAGACAGCTTGGAGACCAGGCAATGTGTTTCGCCGGAGGCCGCAGCCGCATCAGGCGTGCACCAGCTTTCAAACAGTCGATCGAGTTTCGCACGACCATTCAGCGTATGGTCGGCGATCAGCGCATCCAGTCGCGCCAGATAGGCCTCGAAATACCGCTCCAACATTGCCACGCCATACCCTTCCTTCGACGCGAAGTAGTGGTAGAACGAGCCCTTGGGCACCTTGGCCGCAGCGAGGATCTCAGCCAGGCCGACGGCGGAAAAGCCCTTGCCCAGGATGATCTCCTCGCCAATGGCGAGCAGGTGGTCACGGGTTTCGTTGTTGGCGCGAGCTGACATGGACTGCATCATAAATCAGATTAGACCGGTCGTCTAGCAACTTAGATGTACTTGTGACCATTGCTAGATAACTGATCGGAAGTTCATCCTGCAAATCAAAGGGGGCATGCCTCTTCACCCAGCGTACCGCCTCACCATCTCCGCCGTCGCATCGACGATCGCCTGGATATAGGTATTCTTGTGCGCCAGCGGCCCGTTCGCCTGCTCGGGATGCACCAGCATGGTGGCGTTAGCTTCGAACACTAGGACTTTACCGTCGGGCAGTACGGAGAAATCGATACCGCCATAATGCAGACCAAGCCTTTCGCCGATAGCCTCGATCGCGCGCATGGCGCGGGCGCCCAGTTCGGATTCGGGGTTGGCGAGGAAACGCTGTTCTTCTTCCAGCTTCCAGTCGCAGGCCAGCATATCGGCCGAGAAGTAGTGCACCAGCCAGGAGCCGGAAATGGCGAGGTGGTAGGCGTAGGGTTTGCCATCCACATAGATGATGCGGTACTTGCGGTACAGGCCGTCCTCGCCCGCGAAGTCGTGATAGGCCGTGGCGTACACGACCTGTGTGTCGCCCAGTGGTGCGGCCAGGACTGCTGCCGCGTTGGATGCCAATACGACGCCCTGGCCGCCATGCGAGGCGGCCGGGCGCAGGATGAGGGGATAGCTGGCGTCGCCGAGTGCTTCCAACAGTACCGCCGTACCCTGCCCGGCCAACTCCACCCGCCGCACTTGCGGCACGACGATATTCGGGATGCCGGCCAATCGTTCAGCCAGCCGGTCGCGCCGCGTCCAGGCCACGGCGTCCAGGCCGTTCAGCACAGGACGTTTGGCCGTGCGCAGGATATCGGCAAGGCGTGCGCTTGACGCAGCCGGCACGTCGGGGTCGCCCGCCAGGTTGAAGATCAAATCGCAAGCCGGCGATTGGGCGACGACATCATCCGGCGCGTATTCCACCATGCAGCGCACGCGGGCGAAGCGGTCGATGGGCAAGGTATGCTCAACCGGCACATTGCCCAAGCCCGCCGCGCACAGCAGCAGCACCTTTGCCTCTTGCTTGGCACCTGCTTCCTCGAACAGCCATTGCTGTTGATAGGCAGTATGTAGGTGTTGTTCCGCCTCCTCGCCACGCCCGCTGTCGCGCAGGATCAGCGCCAGGTTTTCATGCGCGCTGGCGTAGCTCGGGTCCAGGGTCAGTGTCGTGCGGTACCATTTCTCGGCTAGGTCGACATGGCCATGGCGAAAGTAGCCGGTAGCGAGGTTGTACAGCAGCGCCGGCTGGCGCGTCTCCAGCGCCTCTGCCGCGAAGCGGGCCGCTGCGGCCTTAACCGTGTCGCCTGTTGCCTCGTAGGCTTGCGCCAACTGGCGTTGCAGATTGGCATCGAGTGGCTGGTCGCGCTCGCGCCGTTCCAGCGAGCGAACGTCATCGGGCTCCACCGTGCCACGCAGCACGCGGCCTTCCTGAGCATGCGCCGGGGCGAAATGGGCGATCAGCCTGCTAAGCAGCGACTCGGCTCTTGCTGAGTTGTCCTGCCCGTAGTTGCAGACGTAGACGTCCAGCGTCACCCCTGCCCGCTCGGGCCAGGTATGCAGGGCGATATGTGACTCGGCCAGCAGCACGGCGCCCGTCACGCCGCCCGGCCCCATGGCCGTATCGGGGAAGCGGTGCCAGCGCTCGCCCACAGCCGTGAGGCCCGCCGTAGCGACCTCGGCACGGCACAGTGCGGCGAGGCCGTCCAGGTCGACGAGCGCCGCCGTGTTGGCGCAGCCGTACAGGTCGGCCGTGAGGTGCAAACCGTTCATGCTTCCTTCCAGTGCGGGTCGTCCATGGCCCAACGTGCCGCGCGGACGCCCCAGTAGTGTGCTTCTTCCGCTAGCGAAAAGCCCGTGAGGTCGGCATGCGCCAGCATCACGCGGCCGTGCGGCTGGCGCAGGACATCCAGATGCCCGCCCAGCATGTCCACCGTGGGCCGCGCCATGGCGTGGCCCCAGCGCCAGACGTCGATGCGTGTCGTCAAGGCAGCCAGGTCCGGGTGTACGGCACCCAGTTCCGCCAGAATCTGCTTGGCCCAGACCTCGCGCGGTGTGGCTAGCAAGAGCTTGCGCGCGGCGGCCGGTGCGTATTCCGACAGCGGGCGGTAATAGGTGAACACGGTATCGTGCCGCTGCGTGTCGAGCCGCTGGTGCGTGGCCACCACATAGCCCAGGCCCGGCGTGCCATAGGTGACATTGTCCCAGCATAGCGCCAGGTGGCGAGTCTCTGCCGGGTATTCGCGCAGCGTGAGGTTCGCGACCAGCCAAGGGGCATGATCCATCTTGGCAGACGCATCGCGCAGCGCACTGGGCGCGTCGGCCCAGGCGTGGGGCAGGAAGGCGGCCGGCCCGGCCCAGATGAGCTTGTCGGCCTTGTAGCGCACGCTGCGGCCTTCCTTCAGCAGAAAGACATCGGCCACCACACCGCCCTGCTCTTCCGCGATGCGCCAGACCATCGCCGCCGTCTGCAACCGAGGCGCGACCGACGCGGCCAGCCGCTGCGTAAGCCAGGCATTGCCCTCGGGCCAGGTCAGCACGCCATCACTGTCGGCGTTGGCGGCCAAGCCGTGGCGGCTGGCGTGGTAGTGGATGCCGGCCCAGGCCGATACCTGGCTGTAGTCGGTGCCGTAGTCGTCACGGCAGCAGTAGTTGACGAACCAGTGCAGCGTCGGTGCCGTCAGGCCTTGCTGCAGCAGCCAATCGCGCATGCTCAAACGATCCAGGGTACGATCTTCGTTGCCGGCACGCATGCGCGGTATGTTGAAGGGTGGTAGGCCGTTCGCGTCGCGCTGGGACTTGTAGGATTGGATGGCCGTGATAAAGCGCTGCTGCTGCGTGCGTTCGACGCCGCCCACGCCAAAATGCGGCAGTAGGCCTTCCTGCCAGGCGCCATTGATATGCAGGCGTTCCTGCGGGGCGAAGCAGACGTAGCGGTCTTCGTATTCTGGCTTTTCGGTCGCCGCGTTGCCCTTGAGCGCACCGAACTCTGCCAGCATGGTGCGCAACTCCGGCGCCTGCATGCCGGGCAGCGGCAGGTAGTGGGCGCCCCAGGGGTA
>JAFAKZ010000548.1 GCA_019234745.1 Burkholderiales bacterium | reverse complement strand
CGGCACAGCGCCAGCGCCGTCGCGTCCATCACCTTGAGGTTCTTGGTGATCGCCTCGTCGAAAGTCAGCGTGGAATAGCGCACGGCATCCGGATTTTTCTTCGGGTCATCCGTATACACGCCGTCGACCTTGGTCGCCTTCAGTACGATGTCGGCGTTCATTTCCATGCCGCGCAGGGCAGCAGCCGTATCGGTCGTGAAGAAGGGGTTGCCCGTGCCTGCGCCGAAGATCACCACCTTGCCCTCTTCGAGGTACTGGATGGCCTTGGGGCGGATATAAGGTTCGGCGACTTGCTGGATGGTCAGGGCAGACTGCACACGACTCACGAGGCCCTGCTGGCGCATGGCATCCTGGATGGCCATGGCGTTCATCACCGTGGCCAGCATGCCCATATAGTCGGCCGTGGCGCGATCCATGCCGGCTGCGGCCGGTGCCACACCGCGGAAGATGTTGCCGCCGCCGATCACTACGGCAACCTGTACACCCAGGCCAGCGACTTCCTTGATTTCGGCGACGATGCGCTCAACTGTCGCACGATTGATGCCGTAGCTGTCCTCGCCCATCAGCGCTTCGCCCGAAAGTTTGAGGAGGATGCGTTTATAGATGGGGGATTGGCTCATGGCTCACCTGTGCGAAGTATGGACGATTCTTTGTAGCAGGCCGACTCCGAAAAGTTTCCGCGAGTGGCGACCTGCCGGCGCAAATAATAGGCGCAAAAAACCGCCCAGGGTTAGCCTGGGCGGTTTCCTGTTGCCTTACACCTTAGCAGCTGCAGCGACTTCAGCGGCGAAGTCGACGACCTTCTTCTCGATGCCTTCGCCCACGACGAACATCGTGAACGCGTTCACCTTCGCGCCCTTTTCAGCCAGCAGCTTTTCCACCGTCTGGTCGGGGTTCTTCACGAAGGGCTGGCCCAGCAGGGTCACTTCAGCCAGGTACTTGGTGATACGGCCTTCCACCATCTTGGCGACGATGTCGGCCGGCTTGCCGGATTCGGCAGCCTGTGCACTGTAGATCTTGCGTTCGGCTTCGATCAGCTCGGCCGAAACCTGGTCCTTGGACACGCAAACTGGCTTGGAAGCAGCGATGTGCATGGCGATGTCCTTGCCCATCTGCTCGTCGCCGCCGGTGAAGTCCACCACGACGCCGATGCGCGAGCCGTGCAGGTAATGGGCCAGTTGGCCTTCCGTCACGAAGCGCTGGAAGCGGCGAACGTTGATGTTCTCACCCAGCTTGGCGATCAGCGCCTTGCGGGTTTCTTCGACGGTCGTGCCACCCACGGCGACAGCGCCCAGGGCTTCGACATCGGCGGGGTTGCCGGCAACGACGGCATCCGCCGCGGTCTTGGCGAAAGCGACAAAGCCTTCGTCCTTGGCCACGAAGTCGGTTTCGCAGTTGACTTCAACCAGGGCGCCAACCTTGCCATCGATGGCGACGACCACGGTGCCTTCGGCAGCCGTACGGCCGGCAACCTTGCTTGCCTTGTTGCCGCTCTTGATGCGCAGGATTTCTTCAGCCTTCTTGATGTCGCCTTCGGCTTCGACGAGTGCCTTCTTGCACTCCATCATGCCCATGCCGGTCATCTCGCGCAGTTCGCCAACCATCTTTGCGGTAATTTCTGCCATGTCGATACTCCTCAATCGTTTCAATTTCGGCTCGATTCGACGTTTTTGCGTCGCCTCGAAGGATTCGGCTTAACAAAAAGGGGCTACAGGGCCCCTTTTTGTCGGATCGCTGTTACGCGGCGATTAAGCGGCTTGCGCTTCGGCACCAGCGGCAACGATTTCCTGGATTGCCTGGGCACGGCCTTCCAGCACGGCGTCGGCCATGCCACGGGCGTACAGGCGGATCGCGCGGGCCGAGTCATCGTTACCCGGAACGATGTAGTCGATGCCTTCGGGCGAGTTGTTCGTATCGACGATGCCGATGACCGGGATGCCCAGCTTCTGCGCTTCGACGATGGTGCCCTTCTGGTAGCCGACGTCGACCACGAAGATGGCGTCCGGCAGGCCACTCATGTCCTTGATGCCGCCCAGGGACGTTTCCAGCTTGACCACTTCGCGCTGCAGCATCAGCAGCTCTTTCTTCGAGTAGCCGTTGTTCGGATCAGCCAGCGTCGTCTGCAGGTCGTTCAGGCGCTTGATGGACTGCTTGACCGTCTTGTAGTTGGTCAGCATGCCGCCCAGCCAGCGGTGGTCAACGAAAGGCACGCCAGCGCGCAGCGCTTCTTCGCGAACGATTTCGCGGGCCTGGCGCTTGGTACCGACGAACAGGATGCTGCCCTTGTTGGCGGCGAGGCGACGAACGAAACCCAGCGCCTGCTCGAACATCGGCAGGGTCTTTTCCAGGTTGATGATATGGATCTTGTTGCGATAACCGAAGATGTAGGGGGCCATCTTCGGGTTCCAGTAACGGGTTTGGTGGCCGAAGTGTACGCCGGCCTCCAGCATATCGCGCATGCTGACAGACATTTGATTGCTCCAATGCAAGGGTTAGGACTTACCGCCCGCGACCGTGATGCCGATTTCGGCACACCCTGGCCTGCGCGGACGGGAGAGTTACTCCCCACAAATTGGGGAGCCAGCTATTATAGGCCCAAGACGCAATTTTTCTCAACAGGCTTATTGCGTAGCTGTTGGCGAGACCGCATCACAAGCGTCCGCCTTCAATGCCAGGCATGCAGCAGTGGCGCGCTCGGCCCATACATCGGCATCCGCATCGCCGCGCAATGCGGCCAATTGCGCCATCAGCCGCAGGTCGGCCGCGATGGCGGCGGGCCGCGCCAACTGCCGGTCCAGATTGAGCGCAGCCTTCAAGGGCACGTCGGCCGCCTTGGCATCCTTCCCGGCCAATGCCGCACTAGCCCCCAGCCGCCAGGCATTGGCCCGTTCGGCCGGTGTAATC
>JAFAKZ010000496.1 GCA_019234745.1 Burkholderiales bacterium | reverse complement strand
GCATGCCGTGGTTGTAAGGCGCTAAAGCGCCTACAACCATGCTACGAGCGGAACCTCGCTGACGCTCGGTTGTGGATTTTTGCAGAGGGTCCTTAAGAATGTTTCCCCTTGAAGGAACACAATATGAAAAGCATGTTTGCCCTTGCACTGACCGCCCTGAGCCTGGTTGCCGGCGCGGTCGAGATCAACGGGGTCAAAGTCGACGACACGGCCAAGGTGGCCGGCCAGGATCTGGTGTTCGACGGTGGTGGTGTCCGCTACAAGTTCGGCTTCGTCAAAGTCTATGTGGGCGCCCTTTATTCGGCACAGAAGAGCAATAACGCCGACGCCGTCATCAACGACGGCCACCCGCGCCGCATCAGCATGACCATGCTGCGCCGCGTGCCGGCCGACAAGCTGCACGAGTCGCTGATCGAAGGCCTGCAGGAGAATTCCTCCGAGGCCGAACTGACGGCCATGCAAGCCAAGATCAAGCAGCTGAATTCCGTATTCCAATCGGTAAAGGAAGTGGACACGGGCGACGTGATCGTGCTCGACTTCCTGCCCGGCAAGGGCACACAGATCAGCGTGCGGGGCCAGGTCAAGGACGTGATCGCCGGTGACGACTTCGCGAAGTCGCTGCTCAAGGTCTGGCTTGGGCACAAGCCGGTGAGCGCCGACCTGAAAGCAGCCATGCTGGGAGCGAAGTAAGCATGATCATTGTCCACCACCTGAACAACTCACGCTCGCAGCGCGTGCTGTGGCTGCTGGAAGAGCTGGGCCTGGAATACGACATCAAGTATTACCAGCGTGACAAGGAAACGATGTTGGCGCCGCCTGAGCTGCGCGCCGTGCACCCGCTGGGTAAATCGCCCGTAATTACCGACGGTGATGTCACGGTGGCGGAGACGGGTGCCATCGTCGAATATCTGCTGGACACCTATGGCGAGGGACGTTTGCGCCCGGCGCGCGGGACGCCTGAGGGGCGCCAGTTCACCTACTGGCTGCACTATGCGGAAGGCTCCATCATGCCGCTCATGGTGATGACGCTCGTGTTCCGCCGCATCGAGACGGCGCCGCTGCCCTTCTTCGTGAAGCCAGTGGCGCGCGGCATCGTGAGTAAGGTGCACCAGAGTTATCTCGACCCGAATGTGAAGACGCACCTGGACTTCGTCGAGGCGGAATTGGGCAAGACGGGCTGGTTCGCGGGTGACGATTTCAGCGCGGCCGACATCCAGATGAGTTTTCCCCTAGAGGCGGCGATGGCGCGCGTGAAGTCGGGCGGCCGTCCGGTGCTGGCGGCGTTTCTGGAGCGCATCCATGCGCGGCCCGCTTACCAGGCGGCGCTCAAGCGCGGCGGACCGTACGAGATACTTGGCGGATAGGGTTTGTTGTGACCACGCCCCATGAGAAAGCCGTGCATTGCGCGGCTTTCTTGCTTTGGACATTTCACGCCGATGCGGTCAATAGATTGTGCAAGGCATCCTTCAGCGCAAGGCGTTGCTTCTTGAGCTGTTCAAGCTCCAGGTCGCCGACATTCTCTTCCCTGTTTTCAACGCGCGTAATGGCCTTGTCCAATTCCTCATATTCGCGCGCCAGTTTCGCGAAATGATGGTTCGTCGTCTTCAAATGATGAATGGCGTCGCGCTGCTCCGGGAATTCGACGATCAGGGGATGATGTTCGATATGCATGAAAGTCTCCTTGTGCATGAGCCTGTTCATGATCTTTTTGGCGACGCCAAGAGGATCGTGAACACGTGCTAAAAGGTCAGCATAGCGGCGAATGCCGGGGCGGGATTGCGCTGGATCAACGAGCAGGGCAAGAGCAGGTTGACGTCGCGATTTGGCGGGCCATGTGTGTGGGGCTTGAGCGAGATCAAGCTCGCCCTCGCAGTTTTCCTTATGCTCGGCGCGTCTTGGAGGAAGTGCGATGGCAATTACATTATTCGATGACGGTGAGCACCGTTGCCTGATGTTCGCGGACCTGGTTGACGATGATCTCGACCATACGGTGCAGGCGAATCAATATCTGATCGTATCGGGGCGGCAGGGGGCAGTGATCGATCCGGCCGGCAATATGACTTACAACGCCTTGATCATGGCGATGGCGCAGTACTTCCCTGCTCGCCATCTGAAGTACATCTTCGCTTCGCACGCTGATCCCGACATTGTCGCGTCCTTGAACAAATGGTTGGTGACGACAGAAGCGAAGCTGGTCGTCTCGAAGCTGTGGGCGCGTTTCGTGCCGCACTTCTGCTCCGTAGGCAATACGAGTGGCCGCATCATCCCCGTGCCCGATGAGGGCGGCTGGTTTCATCTCGGCTCGGCCTGCATCGCCGCTGTTCCGGCACATTTCCTGCATGCAGAAGGCAATTTTCAATTCTTCGACCCGCGTTCACACATTCTCTTCACGGGTGACCTGGGTGCGTCGATCACGGATCATGAGTCCGTCGCGGAGCCTATTACCACCGTCAGCGAGTTTTCTCGCCATATTGCGCTGATGGAAGGGTTCCATCGCCGCTATATGGTGGCGAACAAAATCTGCCGCCTGTGGGCGCATATGGTGCGCCCCAGTGTCGCGGCGGGCGAGATTCGCATGTTCGTACCCCAACACGGTCGCTTCATGGTGGGCCGAGAGGTATTGAACGCCTTCCTGGACTGGATCGAATCCCTTTCCTGCGGAACGGACCGTTTCGACGTCGGCAACTATCGAATGCCGGAGTTGCCTGTTACGGCTTGACGCACAGGCCTAAGACTGGCGCGAATGTGGGCCGCGTCGACTGGTCGGCGTCGCGCCCGCATCCTCGCTTAGCATCAAGGGCAGCAATTCGATCCGGTCGCGGCCGTTAGCCTTGGAAAGGTAGAGCGCCTCGTCGGCGCGGCGCATAAGCTTGGCAAACAGTTCCTCAACCGGCAGGCCGCCGCCGTAATCGGCGGTCAGCACGGCTATCCCTATGCTGACGGTTACGCGGCCGATGGGCGAATATTCGTGTGGCAGGGCCAGCGCGTTGATCGACACGCGTAGGCGCTCGCCCATGGCCGTCGCTTCCACATTATCGACGGCCGGCAGCAGCACGACGAACTCCTCGCCCCCCAGACGGGCGACCAGTTCGCCAGTGCGGTGTACGGCGCTCTCCAGGACGTTGGCGACGGCGACCAGGCATTCGTCGCCGGCGGCGTGACCGTAGCCGTCGTTGTAGCGTTTGAACCAGTCCACGTCGATCATCATGAGGGTAAGGGGAAAGCTAGTGCGCAAGGCGCGGCGCGTCTCGTCCAGCTTCAATTCGTCGAAGCGGCGCCGGTTGGCCAGGCCTGTGAGGGGGTCGCTACGCGACATGCGCCAGAGCTCTCGGCGCGTCAGGTCCAGCGCCTTCAGGTCGTGCCAGCGCCCCAGTGTGCTGAACAGCATGTCGGCGACCATTTTCAGTTGGCGCTCGCCGCTGTTTGTCCAGTTGTGCGGCGCATCGACCATGCAGGCGAGCAACTGTGCGCTGTTCGCAGTTTCGTGCCGGCACAGCGCCAGGGCGGTGGCGCCGTATTCGCGCGCAAACAGGGCAAGCTGGCGATCCTCGGGTTCCGTGTCCCAACGCTGTATCAGCCAGCCGTTGCGCTCCATGGCGGGGAGTGCCGCCAGGGCGACGTTTTCCTGCAGGTGACAATGGCTGGTCGAGTTGCGCCGGTAGGCGAAGCGCCAGCGGTAGACGCCCTGCGCGTCACATTCGGCCAAGGCGCAGGCCGTCGCGCCGAAATATTGCGCCAGCGTCGACAGCGCGTGGCGCAGGCCATCCGGGTAATCGTCCGGCGGCAGGTGGATGAAGCGCGTCGACAGGAGCGACAGCGTTTCCAGGAACAGGTTGAGCCGCGTGAGGTCGGCCGTACGCTCCACCACGGCGCGATCAAGCTGGTCGCGGTGCTGCGCCAGCGCGGCCATGGCCTCGTCGCGCTCCGCCACATAGCGCTCGATGCCGTCATGCAGGGTCTCGAAGCCTTCGCCGACAAGGTCGATCTCGTCGCGCCAGGGGCGATCACTGCGGCCCAGGTCCAAGCGCTCTGTCAGATGGCCGGGCGTGAGCTGCGCGCAAAACTGGGTGATGCGGGCCAGCGGGCCTTGTAGCTCGCGCCGCAACATCACGATCAGCAGCACGCAGACCATCAGGGTCAGCACCAGAAGGCTCAGCAAAGTCTGGAACAGTTCGTTGGCCGTCCGCTGCAGGAGTGTCTTGCGGTCGTAGCCGAGCGTGAGCGTCCCCAACAGCTCCTGGCTCCGTGGGCGCGGGATGGACAGGGTTTCATCGCCCTGGCCGTTGGCAGGCAACCGGCCTGCGTGGAAATGCTGCCCGGTACGGGTGCTCAGCTGCACCCAGGCTATCTGCGGGCGTGCCGCGATGCGGTCCAACTGTTCCTGCACGGCCCCCGGTTCTATGTCCCAAAGCGCCAAGCTCAAGAGCGGTACATGCGTCTGCACGATCTCGTTCGCCTCGTCGCGGTAGGCACTGCGTGCATCGCGGTAGTCGAGCGCGCTGCGCACTACTGCCGCCAGGGCCATGCAGATCACGCCCACTACGACTGTGCTACGCACGAGCCGACGGGTCAGCGGGCGAAACGGAATATAAGCGGTCATGGCGCGAGCAACTGGGTAAAACGGAAGTCGTACTGCTTGAGGGCAGGGTTCAGGGCTTTACTGAAACGGCGGAAGTCCACATCCGGGACACCGTCGGTGAAGCGTTCCAGGTATTTGCGTGCATCGGCGGCGCGGAATCGCGCGAACATGGGCTTGTCGAGCTCGAGGCCCTCGCTGGAAAAGTCGCGACCGTGCTTGTAGTCGTAAAGCATGACGAGTGCCCAGGCACCCGTCATGTAATGTCCACCGGACAAGGTCGTCAGCTGGCCGGCAATCAGATCGTTCATTGCCTCGCGCGACGTGTTGATGCCGGAAAACAGCTTGTCGCGGCCGGGTTGCTTGCCGCTCGCCTTCAGGGCGTCCATTGCACCGAACGCCATCTCGTCGTTGCCGCACCAAACCAACTGCGTGCCAGGATAGCGTAGGTACAGGACGTTGGCCTGTTCGGCCGCCTTGGCGCGCTGCCAGTCGCCGAACACCGTCTGGTCGAGCACGACGTCGGTGTGTGCTGCGATGGCCTTGAGCATGCCGGCGTTGCGGCGGATGGACACTGCGGTCGAGCGGTCACCGGCGATAGCCACGACATGCAGCTTGCCGTCGGCGCCTTGGCGGTGTTCGCGCAAGCCTTCCACTATCAGTGCCTCCATCGTCTGATAGCCGGCATCCTCCGCATGTGGCTCCAGGGTACCCAGCCAGTGCGGATAGCGTGTACGCGGCGTGGCGTACTCGATACGGTCTTCGTCCAGGATGCCGCTGAAGGCGAACAAGACGTTGATGCCGGCCTGCTCGGCGATCTTGAGCTGCGTGCCGCCCATGCGGCGCTCATTGGTCAGGATGAGGAACTCGGGGCGTTTATCCGGCGGCCGATTGGCGAAGTCCTGCGTGAGGCCTTCCATGCGCAGGTGGTCGCGCTCGGCGTAGACCACCTCCAGCTGGATATCGAGTTGTTTGGCGGCGGCCTGCATGACCTGAGAGACCGTCACCCAATAGGTTTCGGTCGACTTGCCTGGGTTGACGAAACCCACGCTGAACGCGGCAGCGAGTGGGACGGTGAGTGCGAGGAAGGCATAGCACAGCAGGCGCGTGATCATCTTGCGCGACTCTCGGCGGCAGGCATGATTTCGTTATAGGCTGCCGCGCCTCGCCTTATACGCATTCGCCCACCGCGGCGATGAAAGGAGGGGGGTCAGACGGGTGCGCGTACGCTATTGTTCGCGGCGCTGGCGAAATACTCGTCGATAGGTATGGGTTTGCCGAAATGCCAGCCTTGGCCGTAGGCGATACCCAGGGTGCCCAGGTGTTGGGCTACGGCACTGTTCTCCACGTATTCCGCGATGCTCTGCACGCCCATGGCCTGAGCCACCTCGTGGATGGCGCGCACCATGGCGGCGTCGACAGGGTTGTCGAGGATGTGCGTGATGAAGGAGCCGTCCACCTTGATATAGTCGACCGGCACTTGCTTGAGGTAGCCGAACGAGGACAGTCCTACGCCGAAGTCGTCCAACGCTGCCTTGGCACCGAGCGAACGCAGACTGGCTACAAAGTCGCCGACGCGATCGAGGTGGTAGATGGCGGCTGTTTCCGTGATTTCGAAGCACAGCTGGTCGAGCGGCACCTGGGTGTGCATCAGCAGCGTCTGGAACCCCGCGCGGAAGTCAGTCTCGCCGATGGAGGCACCGGACAGATTGATGCCGCAGTGAGCGATGGTCGCCAGCGCCTCAGGGTGGCCCTCCAGCCAGGCGAGGGTAGTGCGTATCACCCAGAGGTCCAGCGCCGGCATCAAGCCGAAATGCTCGGCGGCGGGAATGAATTCGCCCGGCGGCGCCAGCCGGCCGTTCTCGTCCACCATGCGCACCAGTACCTCGAAGCGCCGCTTGCCATCGTCCTGGCATAGCGGCACGATGGGTTGGCAATAGATGCACAGGCGGTTTTCCGCCAGCGCGGCGCGGATGCGCGGCACCCAGGCGAGCAGGGCGCGATGTTGTCGCAGGTCTTCGTTATCCGCGCTGTAGCACACCACACGGCGGCTGCCGCCTTGCTTGGCGAAGGCGCAGGCGGTGTCGGCTGCCACCACTGGATGGATGTCACGCGAATGGCTGTCGATTGGCGCCACGCCGGCGCTCGCTTCCAGCGAGAACTGCTTGCCCTCCCAGGTAAAGCGGAAGCGCTCGATGGCGTTGCACAGCGTTTCGGCCAACCCCTCGGCTTCGTGCAGGCTCACGTCCACCATCAGGATGCCGAATTCGTCGCCGCCCAGCCGGCCCAGCGTATCGCCCGGGCGCATATTCGCCTGTAGATACTGGCCAAGCTCGGCCAGCAATTTGTCGCCCACGGCATGGCCGCAGGTGTCGTTGACGATCTGGAACTTGTCCAGATCCACGTAGCAGAAGGCGTGGTGGTGCCCATCTTGTACGCTGGCCTCCAGCTGCGCGAGCTGCCGCTCCATCTCCGGGCGGTTGAACAGCTTGGTGAGCGGGTCGTGCCGCGCTTGGTAGGACAGCTTGCGTGTCAACGCCTGCTGCTGCTGCACGCCGACCGAGACAAGCAGGCTTAGCATGGAGACGGACAACATGGTGAGCAGCAGGGTGACGATATGGGTGGCCTGGTCGCCGGGCAGCTGGTTGGGCATGATGATCTGCAGCGTGACGATGACCAGCCCGGTACCCAGGATGGCAGAGTGTACAAACAGCGGCGGGAAGGACAGCGCGGCCCACACAAGCAGGGGGACGGCGGAAAAGCCCAGCACCTGCACGGGAATGCCCAGGTAGCGCACCAGCGACCAGGCCAACGCCGTTGTGGCAATGCCGACGCCAACGTAGACCAGTTCCCAGGAGCTGGGACGCAGCGGCGTAAGCCAATAGGTGCTTGGCGCAGCAAGGCGTGCGCGCGCCACGGGGTCCAGGCGCAGCGACCAGGAGAGCAGGGCAGGGAGGCAGATCCAGCAGCCAAACACAAAGGCGACGCAGGTCTGCAACCAGTGTTCCAGCCAGCCAACCTTCGTGCACACGGCCAGGTGAGTGAGGCTACACGCGGTGATGGTGTTCACGCTGGCGGCGAGCGCGGGGAACAGTAGCGTGCCGACAATCAAGCGCAGCAAGTCTGGCAGTGTGGACAGGCTGCTGTCGAAGCGCCAGCGCGCCAGTAATTTGGCGGTAAGCGTGGTGACAATGAAAAGACCAATGGGGCAGGCCAGCGCATGGACGTAGCGTAATGGGTCGCTCGACGCCGCCAGTACGAAATAGCCGTATTGATATAGGCAGATGCCGACGATGCTGCTGGGGCCGTACAGGATGGCTGCGCCGAGGACGACAGCCGCCGCCGGCCAGATGGGTGCCAAGTAGCCGTGGCCGGTAAACACATACCCGATCTGCGCCGCGATGCCATAGGCGATCAGGGCGATGAGGGCGCGCCGGGCACCGGCAGAAAGCGTCAACGCGGCCACGGCCGCATCCAACGCAAGTGACGCATCGCGAAGCTGGCGATGTAATGCTGCATGATCCTCCCGTTTGTTACACTCTGCGGGTAACTTCCTGCGCTTGCATTTCCTTACTGCTTACCTTTGCAATAGCCTCCGGCTCCGATGTGTTCAAGTCAGATGACTGAAAATAAAGCAATAAAGTCCGTACTCTTGGTTTGCATGGGCAACATTTGCCGCTCGCCCACGGCCGAGGGTGTGTTGCGTGTACAGGCCGAGCGGCGCGGTATCGCGCTGGAAATCGACTCCTGCGGCACGCATGCCTACCATATCGGCGAGCAGCCGGACCAGCGGTCGCAGGCGCATGCGCTACAGCGTGGTTACGACCTGTCGGATCAGCGCGCGCGGCGTGTTGAGGATAGCGATTTCGTGCGCTTTGACCTTGTACTGGCTATGGACCGTGACAATCTGAGGGTGCTACAGGCGCAATGTCCGCAGCAGTACCAGCACAAGGTCAAGCTATTGCTCAGCTATTCGAGCATCGCTCCAAATGGCGAAGTGCCCGATCCCTACTACACTGGAGCTGCCGGCTTCGAGCGTGTGCTGGACCTGATCGAGGATGCCGTGGACCAATTGCTCGCGTCGATTGAGCGAGAATCCTGAAAATTGGAGGGGCTGTGCTGATCGACCCTGGCTATATCCGCTCGCGTATCCGCACGGTCCCGGACTGGCCGCTGCCCGGCGTACAGTTCCGCGATATCACACCGCTTCTGCAAGACCCGAAGACCTTCCGTGTGCTGATCGACTGCTTCGTGCATCGCTATATGGACAGGCCAATCGATGTTGTCGCGGGAATCGACGCACGTGGTTTCATTCTCGGCTCGGTGATCGCTTACGAGCTGAATCGTGGCTTCGTGCCCATCCGCAAGAAGGGCAAGCTGCCCTATCACACGGTGGCGGAGGAATATGAACTGGAATATGGCTCGGCCACGGTGGAGCTGCATGCGGATGCCATCGCCCAGGGCCAGCGCGTGCTGCTGGTGGACGACCTGGTGGCCACGGGCGGCACCATGCTGGCGGGCGCGAAGCTGATCCGGCGCCTGGGCGGCGAGGTGCTCGAGGCAGCCAGCATCGTCGACTTGCCGGAGCTGGGCGGTTCAGCGCTGATCCGCGCCGAGGGCGTGCCCCTGTTTACCGTCTGCGAGTTCGCCGGTCATTGATCGCCAATGGTTCACGTGGCGCCACCCCACGGTAGGGCGGGTTCGCGTAGCAACCCGCCGAACGATTTGCGGCGAAGCCGCTAAACCTCATGCATTCATCGCCCTACAATGCGCCCTGGCTGCGAGCGCGGGAGTCTGGCTCGTTTCTCGGCCTATGAATTACTTAGAGCCCCGCTTCCGCCAACTGCTCGCGCGTCACCAGGAAGACGAAGCCATCGCCGCCGCTCGTATCGAGCCAGGTGAACTCCAGCTGCGGGAACTGCGGCTCCAGCGCTTCCCGGTTGTGGCCAATCTCTACCACCAGCACACCCAGCGGGTTGAGGAAGCGCGTGGCGTTGGCCAGGATGATGCGCGTGGCGTCTAGGCCGTCGTCACCGCTGCCCAGGGCCAGCTCTGGCTCGTGCAGGTATTCGTCCGGCAAGTTTTCCACCGACGGTGCGTCGACGTACGGTGGGTTGGAGACGATCAGGTCGTAGGTATTGCCTTCCAATGCTTCGAACATATCGGACTGGATCAGCTCGATGCGATCATCCAGGCCGTAGTCGTCCACGTTCTGCGCGGCCACGTCGAGCGCATCGGCCGACAAGTCGACCGCGTCGACTTCCGCATCGGGGTAGTGGTCGGCCAACAAGATGGCGAGGCAGCCGGAGCCGGTACACAGGTCGAGTGCACGATGAACCAGCTCTGGGTATTCAATCCACGGTGCGAGTGCATCGGGCAGCAGTTCGGCGATAAAGGAGCGCGGCACGATCACGCGCTCGTCCACATAAAAGCGATAGTTGCCCAACCAGGCCTCGCGCGTGAGGTAGGCGGCCGGTTTGCGCGTATCCACCCGCGTCTGCACGATAGCCAGCACGGCGTCGATCTCTTCCTGCAGCAGCACTGCGTCCAGGAAGGGGTCGAGTCGGTCGAGAGGCAGGTGCAGGGTATGTAGCACCAGGTAGGCAGCCTCGTCCCAGGCAGAACTGCTGCCGTGGCCGAAGAACAGGCCGGCCTCGGTAAAGCGGGAAACGGCGAAGCGCACGAGGTCGCGGACGGTGCCGAGCGTTTGGCGGGCAGAGGCGTACATGGTGTCCCCAGGGGAGGCAATGAAGCGCGCATTCTACGCCAGCTTGCGCGAAGCGATGGTGACAGCGCCGGTGGTTTTCCGAAATTCCCTTCAAATTCATGGATTAACGGTTTCAATTGCAGCGATATGCGCGTATAGTTCGCCCCTCACAGGGCTTCGGTGATCCATTGCCGCGGCCTAATCCCCTTGGAGATTTCACTGTAATGTCATTCGAGAGCCTCGGCCTGCACGCCGAGATACTCCGTGCCGTGCTCGATGCCGGCTATGAGAATCCCACCCCGGTTCAGGCGCGGGCCATCCCCGTCGTCATGGCTGGGCGCGACGTTTTGGCCGGTGCCCAGACCGGCACGGGCAAGACGGCCGCCTTCACGCTGCCCATCCTGCACACCCTGCAGCCCTACGCCAATACGAGCGCATCGCCTGCACGCCACCCCGTGCGTGCGCTGATCCTCACGCCCACGCGTGAGCTGTGCGACCAAGTGTTCGAGAGCGTAACGACCTACGGCAAGTACCTGCCACTGCGTGCCACGGCCGTATTCGGCGGTGTGGACATGAACCCGCAGATCGAAGCATTGCGCCGCGGTAGCGAGATTGTCGTCGCGACGCCGGGCCGTCTGCTGGATCATGTGCAGAACAAGACGATCAATCTGTCCCAGGTCGAAATGCTGGTGCTAGACGAAGCAGATCGCATGCTCGACATGGGCTTCATCCTCGACATCCGCCGTATCCTCGGCCTTCTGCCCGCACGTAAGCAGACGCTCTTGTTCTCGGCCACCTTCGCGCCCGAGATCAAGAAGCTGGCCGAAGACTTCATGCACAACCCGGAAACGATCGAGGTGGCGCGCCGTAACGCCACCAACGAATCGGTAACCCAGCAACTGCATCCGGCCGAGCACGACCATAAGCGTCGTGTGCTGTCGCAACTGATCCGCCATCACGAGATGGAGCAGGTGATCGTGTTCACCCGTACCAAGATCGGTGCTGAACGCCTGGCGCGCGAATTGAAGCGCGACGGCTTCGTGTGCGAGGCCATTCATGGCGATCGCACGCAGCAGGCGCGGCTCGAGACGCTCGCTTCGTTCAAGGAACAGAAGTTGCGCGTGCTGGTGGCCACCGATGTAGCCGCGCGTGGCCTGGACATCAACGAACTGCCCTATGTGGTGAACTTCGAACTGCCGACTAACCCGGAAGACTACGTGCACCGCATTGGTCGCACCGGTCGTGCCGGCGCGACAGGCGTGGCCATCTCGCTGGTGGCATCCGACGAAGACAAGGCGCTGGGCCTGATCCGCAAGATGACGGGCAAGCCGCTGGAATTGACGCCGGCACCGGGCATCGAGCTGCGCGAACGCAGCGAAGGCCGGGCACCGCGCGAAGGGCGCGAGGTACGCGAACGCCGCGACGTGCGTGAAGGTCGCGAGGTGCGCGAAGGTCGCGAGGTGCGCGAAGGTCGCGAACAGCGTGATCCAGGAGAACGCCGTTCTTCGCGCCGCGATGACATCATGCAGGTCGAAACGCCGCTAATCGAAGGGCGCCGTGCTACTTCGTCCGCCGCCTTGGGCGGACGCGTGGCTGGCGGCTTTGCGCCCTTTGCCGTTCGCGCCCGTGAAGCGGTGCGTGAGCTGCCGGCGCTGTTGCTACCCCCGCGCTACACGGTTTCGAAGTAAGATTGACACTGCGGTGTATCAAGAGGCGTGGGAAACCACGCCTTTTTCATATCTACACCGACAAGATCACATTCTTGTAAGGAACATCCATGGCACGTGATTGGACCGACCTGATCTGCAGCAATATCCCGCTTGCTCGCGCCATGCAGATCGGCACGGAGTTGGTAGATGACGGGCGAGTTCGGCTCACCGCTCCGCTCGCACCCAATGTAAACGACAAGGGGACGGGCTTTGGCGGCAGCGTGGCGACACTAGCCACGGTTGCCGGCTGGATCGAGGTCCAGCGTCAGTTGGCTGCGGCTGATATCGATACCTCCGTCGAGATCGTCATCCAGCGTGGCGAAACGCGCTATCTGGTCCCGGTGACGTCCGACTTCTCAGCACTGGTCGAGCCTGTCGACGAGGCGTCTGTGGACCGCTTTGTGCGTATGTTCCAGAAGCGCGGCATGGCGCGGCTGTCGCTATCGGCCGAGGTACTGTGCCAAGGGCTTAGCTGCGCGAGTTTCCAGGGCGAGTACGTCGTAACGCGCGCCAGTGCATCCTGAGTAATCTCCTGCATTTCCTCGTATTACGCCCAAGTCGACCGTACAAATAGAAACGGACGTTTCCATACAGGCAAACGTCCGTCTTGAGACCCGCCCAGCCATGCGCCATGGGCGCACGGCAGGTTGGTTTCAGGTGCTACTGCTTACTTGGTCAGCGTCCAGTAAGCGTCGGTACGGCGGGTTTCCCAATCCGGATTGGCCTGGGTACACCAGGTCGGTTCACACCAGTAGCCAAGTACATAGTAGCTATTGTTGGGAGTGCCGCGGGTCATCACCGAGAACTTGTAGTTGTGACCACCGTAGCTAGCCACGTCGCCGTTGTAGTAGTAGTTCCAGTCGCTGAATGCCGGAGCCGGAGTAGGCGTCGGGGTAGGCGTCGGAGTGGGCGTAGGCGTGGGGGTCGGCGTCGGCGTTGGGGTCGGCGTCGGCGTTGGGGTAGGCGTCGGCGTCGGCGTACCGGCGATAGCGGTGCTGAAGTTAGCGACGTTCAGCGAACCCCAGCCCGTTGCGTAGTCCCAACCCGTCGAGGCGCAGTAACCCTGGCCAGCCGAGCCGTTGTCGTTACAACCCGTCGTGACGTCGTGCAGCCAGCTCGGTGCACCCTTGCCGTGAGCGTAGATCCACGAAGCGGGGAAGGCCAGCTTGTTGCCGTGGGCGCTTTGTACACGAGCCCAGAAGCCGGCGAACAGCGGAGCAGCCAGCGAGGTACCGCCGATCTGCGACTGCGAGCCGTTGACCAGCACCATGGCGCCGGAGTTCGGGTCGGCGTCGAAGGAGAGGTCAGGCACGCCGCGCATCGTGGAGGAACCCAGGACGCCCGAGCTGGTCTGCCAAGCAGGAGCGCTCTCAACAACCGACGGGCCACCGCCGCCACCCGACCACGTGGATTCGGACACGTAGCTGGCGCCGTTGGAGGTCATCGTCGTACCGCCGATGGCCATGACGTACGGCGACGTGGCGGGGTAGGACTGGCCGGGCGAACCGGAGCACTCGTCGTAGCCGGAGTCACCGGACGAGATCGAGAAGACCTGGCCCTGGTTCATGGCTTGCTGGAAGATCTGGTCGTCGGAAGCGCTGCCGCTTTCGCAACCGCCCAGCGACACGTTGATCACGCGAGCAATGTTGTCCGTCACAGCGCGGTTGAACGTGGTCGTCAGGTCGGAGTCGTTCAGCGTCGTGGCGACGTAGAACGTCATGCTCTTCAGCTGGCCGCCGGCGGCTGCCAGCGAGGACTGGGAGTCCATGTTCCACTCGTCGATACCGCTGTTGTCGGTACCTTGTGCCGTGGCGTACACCACGTTCGGGGTGATCGAGGGGTAGCCAACTTGCTGCGTGAACGAGGCCAGGTCGGTCAGGGTTTGCGAGATGTCACCCTGAGCGATGATGGCCAAGTCCGTACCCGTGGCGGCCGGCATGCTGGACGCACCGTAGTAGATCGGGAAGTCGGTCATCTGGTGGCCGGTCACGCCAGCGGCGTGAACGCCAGACTTCGGCGAAGCCTTCTTCAACATCGTGTGCATCGTGTGCACGTTTTGCAGACCCTGGACTTCCAGCACCTGGGCGGCGATGGAAGCCGGTACCATGGCGGGAGCAACGTTGCCATACACGCGGCGACCGTCGGCGGTAACGCCCGTGCGCAGCGTGGTGTTGAATGCCGTCTTGACCGAGGCGGCGGTGCCGTCGGCGGTCACGATCATGCGGTTGGCAGCGATCTGGATGTTCTTGAAGCCATTGGCGCGCAGGTGATCCGCAACGGCCTGGGCTTCAGCGACGGTCGGAGCGTAGCGGGCATTGAACTGTTCCGACGTCAGGTAGTTGGTGCTGCGGCCGGAAGCGATGTCGCGGGTGCGGGCATCGAGTTCGGCCTTGTTATGGAACTTCAACGTGACAGCGACACGTACGGATGCGCCGGACGCCATGTCGGTTGCCAGCATGTTGGTGTTGCCGACATGCGAGCTGAACGAAACAGCCTGGGTCAGCGTGGGAGCCCAGCTGGCGGCGAAGGCGGACGTGCTGAACGCGGCGGCGACGACGGTTGCAACCGTGCTCAAACGGTATTGCTTGCGTTGCATGATTTCTCCTTTGTACTTGCCTTTGTGCTTACAAATGACCAAGGGTTTGACCCGAGGTGGCGGAGTTACCGGGGTTGAACCGAGGCGGATGCCTTGGCGCGTCCGGTTCCTCTCATGCAGCGAGGGGTTTTAGTAGATTGCGCTGCACGTCCGCTGGTAGGCGGCGGAACTGATCTTGCGCAATATCACATGCGGATGACAAGTGGGTAGTCGGCAGGCAGGCGAGGGATTTCGCCTGGTTTTTGAGCGAAATCGGCTTGTCGGCGAGAGGGTATGGCATCACCCTCATTGCGGAAAACCCCTATTTACAAGGATGTAAACGAAAGAAGATATTGCATACGCTGGGGTATTTTATGTGCCTAAAAAATATTCTTGTCATGTTTGCAATTGTTGTTCAGTTGCAACGTATCTGTTTTGACGCGCGTCGCCAGCCTTTCTTCTGAGCGGCCAATACATTCCTAGCAACGTTTCCTCCATCCCAATCAATACCTCGCCTTGCGTCATCGCTGAGCGGTCCGCAGTACCTGCTTGCGCGTGCATGTAGGGCGCATGCGGATGTGCCGCGAGGCGACGCGCTCGTCATAGGCATGGCTCGTGGCTATGACGTGGTCTTATATGTACTTCATTGGTATCTAATATTTGCCGCATATTGCATACAAATATAATACGTTGTATATAGAGTGGTATCGAAGTCCCACCGAGAACATCAAGAGAGTGAGGCGCGATACCACAACGGGGCAGCAGCGGCTGTCGCCATGCTGCTTCTCAATCGAACTGAAGTTGATTAAGGAGATGGGCAATGTCAGTCAGCAAGTTCGTAGTGAAAAACAAGAAGCGGGTACTTGCAGTGCTGCCGCTAGCAGTGGCGGCGACCTTCGCGCAGGCGGCCAACTACCCCGCGTGGCAGGCCGATACGTATTACGTCGCGGGGACGATCGTGTCCTACCAGGGGGGCGACTACAAGGCACTGGTCAACCAGACCGACTACTCGAGCACGGGCTGGAACCCGACTACCGCGAGCCTGTGGTCCTATGTCGGGCAGGATGGCGGTACGCCCACTCCGACGCCAACACCCACGCCTACCCCGACACCTACGCCAACGCCCACTCCGACACCTACGCCCACCCCCACCCCAAGTGGTAGCTGCTTCGTACCGTGGAGCAGCGCGACGGCTTATAACGGCGGCGCGAACGTAAGCTACGGTGGCGTGAACTACACGGCCAACTGGTGGACGCAAGGGCAGAACCCTGCCTCCAACAGCGGTGCGCAGGGCAGTGGTCAGCCGTGGACGTCGGACGGTTCGTGCAGCGGCACGCCGACACCTACCCCGACTCCCACACCTACTCCGACGCCAACACCTACCCCGACACCC
>JAFAKZ010000398.1 GCA_019234745.1 Burkholderiales bacterium | reverse complement strand
AAAGACGTACTTCCCGTCCTCGATACGTTTGCCGGCACGGGATTTGGGTAGCAAGCACAGCGGTATACGAACATTCCTGAAGCTCGCACGCAGTGGACGCCATTCCCAACCTTGGTCGACGACGTCCACGGTCAGGTGCAGGGACATGGGGCCCGTCCTCTCGCGCCAGTAGCCTTGCGGCCAGGCTCCGATCGGCTCAAAGCGGGAGATCATGACGGCGCCGCCATCAAAGTGACGAATCCAGTTCAACGCATCCTTGTCGTGCTGAATCGACACGGTAAAGCCACGATGCCGCTGGTCAACCGGAATACCCAGCGAGCGGGCAAGCCGGCGCCCCAGCCAACCGGCAATGCCACGTCCCGTGCGGATTTCCACGACACCACGCAAGGTACCGCCGCGCAGATGAAGCGCCTGCAACAGAGGATGGAGTTCGCCAAACCGAGGGCCAAACCAAGTGCTTACGGCTGTATTGACGTCGCGGTTCATATTGCCCCTGGAAACTTGGCAGTCCGGAATTTTCCCTGCCGCTCATTGTTGGTCTACGTCGTAACTTCACGCAAACAAGCATACCGCATAAGCGCTTGGGCGTCGGCCGCGGCTCCGTTTCGGGTCTGATGCATGCTTGCCATGTGTCGCCTTGATTTCAGCAATCGAACGATTTAAACTTTAACAAATTCGTTAATTATTTAATCATGTCACTCGACAAAGTCTTCGAAGCACTCGCATCACGTCCCCGGCGCGAAATCCTGGCTTACCTGTCGCACGCCGAGCTGACGACCACGGAGCTAGCGGAACGGTTCGGGCTCAGCGCGCCGGCCATTTCGCGGCATTTGTCGGTACTCGAGAACGCCGGCCTGATCAGCAGCGAGCGGCAGGGGCAGCGTGTGCTGTACCGGCTCAATCGCGACAACTTGGTCAATTCGCTGACCGGCTATGCCTTCGAGGTCTGCCCGGTGGGACGGCCGTTGAAGCGCGAATCAAGCGCCCTGAAGAAACGCAAGGAAACACCCCAGGAGTAGCCATGGCCACTACCCGCGTCTACTACAACAGCGCCTGCCCTGTCTGCAAGATGGGCGTGGAAAACCAGCAGTGCACGCTGAACGCCGAGGGCGTGTCCGATGTGGAGTGGCTGGACGTACACCAGCGCCCCGAGTTGGCGGCGGAGTTGGGTATCGAGCTCGAAGCCTTACGCGAACGGCTGCATGTTCAATCGGCCAGCGGCGAGATGCGCGTCGGCAGCGACGCCTTTGCCTCGCTCTTTGCGCTCTCCCGTCACCAGCGCTGGCTGGGCCGCCTAATCAGCGTCCCTGGCGTGCGCTGGCTGACTCAGGGACTCTACAAGCTCTTCGCACGTGCCCTCTACCGCTGGAATCGCGCCAAGGGGCACTGGTAACGCATTTCGATAAGTAGGAGAGATGGCAATGGAAGCCTTTGTTGAACAGCGTAACTTCGGCCAAGCCGCCTTCACCAAACCGGGGCTAGCACTGTATGACGCCCTCGTGCTCGGTATGACCTGCCGATACATCTGGCGCTGCCCCAATGCCCGCGTGCTGGAAGCGTACCGGCGCCATCTATCCGGCAATCACCTCGAGGTCGGCGTCGGCACCGGTTATTTTCTGGACCATGTCAACTTCCCCGTTGCACAGCCGCGGCTGGCCCTGCTGGACCTGAATGCCAACTGCCTGGAGCGCACGGCAAAACGGGTGGCGCGCTACGCGCCGACCGTCCACCAGGCCAACGTGCTGGAGCCGATCGCACTCGGCGCACCGCGTTTCGATTCCATCGGTCTCAACTACGTATTGCACTGCGTACCGGGCAGCTTTCCCGACAAGGGCAAGGTACTGCTGCACCTGAAGCAGTTGCTGAACCCCGGTGGCGTAATGTTTGGCGCGACTGTGCTGGCTAGTGGCGTACCCCACACATGGGCATCGAGCACGGCTTTGCGCTACTTCAACGCGCATCAAACGCTGAACAATGCCGAAGATGACTACGCGCAATTTGCCGACACGCTGCGTCAGCACCTTCAAGATGTGACGATAGACGTTGTCGGCTGTGTTGCTTTGTTCAGCGGACGGGCATGAGCTATTGCCCCGCATCGCTTGAGAAACCAAACCCGGTCAGGATCGCCCTGCCCGGGCTGGCCTTGGAGCGACCCTTATCTCCGCTTGCGCTGTCGACGACACCAATCAATCGTCGCCGGGATGCCATACGCAATCGTTCTCAGAATATGTGCTGGAGCCATGCGAATAGGGCTTCTGGCTCTCGCGCTGGAGCTGGTCGGCGCACGCCTTGTCGAGGACGAAGTTGCTGTCCGGCTCTATGAACTGAATTAGCGTATCGTCAGGCCAGTCGCCGTCGGTCAGCGGCATGGTCCAGGCCGTATGATGTGACACGTAGTAGCGATCCGGCAGGATCTCTTCGCGGTCTTGGTAACTTAGCTTGACGTGCATGCCGGGACGCTTAAGCGCGCGCGTCATGCGACCATCAGAGTTGCATCCGCCGACCACGCGAAGCAGGGTCGCGACCCAGAGCGAGGTCTGCTGTCGTTCGAGCGCGTAGTCCACCCTGCAACCCAAGCGCAAGTCACCCAAGCGCAAGCTACCTTCGGGCAAGCCGGGCGTGCGAATCACCGATGCCCAGTTCACTTGACCGTCGCGCACGTTAGACAGCACGACCGCCTTATCATCCAGCGCGTCCTGCCGCATCGGCAAGCTGAACTGGCCGCGGGCATCGATGGGAACGGGAATCCACACCTGCTCGCCGGTAATGCTTACGCGCAAGCCGTCGAGCTTGCCATCGTGGGTACGTGCGGAAAACAGCAGTGGCGCCGAGGGGGCGTAGTGGTGGTACTGGTCGAACGCGCGCATGGCGGCGACGTAGCTGCTGTAGGGAATATCGTCGGGCCGAGCAACGCCGCGTACTTCGATGGCGTGGCCGACTGGTGCCTCTGCAAGCTCGGTAGATGTATTGACTACAATATCGGCGCTAACAGAGAGGCCTGTGCCAAGCAGAACACTGCAGGCGAGCGCGAAGGGAAACCGGTGTAAGCGAGATAGGCTCGACATGAACGACATGAGTCCATCCAGAATGTGATGTTAAGCGATCGGGAAAGGCGTGACCTTCCGGCATTGATGCACGGATCGCATCCTGACAAGCGCGGCAGCATTCTGTTTGCGTATGAGACGAATCGACCGCCAGGCGACGCCAGATGCAGCCCACGTTCGCAACTAGCGTACGAAAGAACAAAGCCCGGTCAGGATCGCTCCTGGCCGGGCTTTTTCGACTAACGAGCGGTCTTAGTTGACGGCGCTAGTCAGACCTCGCTTTTCCAGCAGCGGCTGGATATCCGGATTGTGGCCAGCAAAGTTGCGGTACAGGTCCATCGGGTCGGCCGTGCCGCCGCGCGACAGCAGGTTCTGGCGGAACCAGTCGCCGTTCTTGCGTGTCATGCCGCCGTTGTCACGGAACCACTTGCCACTGTCGGCTGCCAGTTCGTCACTCCACAGGTAGGCGTAGTACTGGGCAAAGTAGCCGCCCGAGAACGCGTGCAGGAAGTAGGTCGTGCGGTAACGCGGCGGGATCGGGGCGTAGTCCATGCCGTTCTGCTTGAGTGCATCGGCCTCGAACTTGACGACATCGGTAGGGATGTTGTCCGGCGTGAGCGTGTGCCAGCTTTGGTCCAGCATGGCAGCCGAAATGTACTCAGTCGTGGCAAAG
>JAFAKZ010000192.1 GCA_019234745.1 Burkholderiales bacterium | reverse complement strand
CTACCGAGCCGCCTTGCGCGACTTAGCCACACCAGGCAACTCCACCTCCGCCATCATCTGCTGCAATTGCCGCGCGAACATATCGACCTCGATATTCACCTTGTGCCCTGGCTGCAGCGCCTTGAGCGCCGTGACTTCCAGCGTGTGCGGGATCAGGTTGACGGAGAAGATGCAGCGGTCCTTCATGTCCTTGACCTGATTCGTGGTCAGCGACACGCCGTTGATGGCGACCGAGCCCTTGACAGCCAGGCAGGGTGCGAACGCGCTCGCCACCTGCACGACCAGCTGCCAGCTCTCGCCCACCTGCTGGAACTTCAACACCTCGCCCACCGTATCGACCTGCCCCCCCAATACATGCCCACCCACGCGCGTGCCGGGGCGCATGGGCTTTTCCAGGTTCACCTCGTTGCCGGGTGCTTCCAGGCCCGTCGTCGCCTCCACCGCATCGGTCGCGAGGTCGAACTTGAAGCTGCGTTCCGTCTTGGCGACTACCTTGGCGCTGTATCCGCTGACATTGATATGGTCACCGATGGCCACATCCGCCAACCCAAAGCGCTCGCTCACCACCATCACGCGCAGCACCCCGCCCAAGAGGGGCTGTACCGTCCCCACCTTGCCCACGGCCTGCACGATGCCGCAATAAGCGGGCTCACCGCGGCCATCGAAGCCGGGCACGGCGGTCGGCATGGGGCGGATCAGCGCTGCCGGCACGGGCTGGGTGGCGGCGATGACGATCTCGTCTTCGGGCGCCACCTCCGCCTCGTACGACGCGGCGGGCGTCGCGATCACGATGGGCTCGGGCGCTACCGCGACTTCCTCCGCATAGGCGGGTTCCTCCTGCGCCGCCTCGCCCGTCACATAAGGCCGCACGATGTTCAGCGCATGGGCGATAAAGCGCTCCTCTTCGCCGGCCGGCGCCACGCGGTACAGGGCATGGCGCGCCGCCGAGTCGCTGTCGAGCCGCCAGATGGCCCAGGCGGCCAGATAGGTCGCCGCCAGCCGCCCGCCCGCCGTGGCCACATTGCCGTGGGCGCGCATGGGCGCGACGATGGGCTTGAGCCCGGCCTGGATCAGCCAGGCGAGCGCGGGCTGCTCGGCGCACACTTCCGCCGTGGGCAGCACGCCCAGCGCATGCAGCATCAGGCTGGCGTTACACTGCGCGCCGATCAGCTGGCGTTCCGGGTCCAGCTGCAGGCGGCCCAGCGTCTTGCTGTCCGCCACCACTTCGCGCATACGCGTGCTACTGCTGAACAGCACCACGTCGGAATCGTTCGCCCACTCCAAGGGGCGCTGGCTGGCCACCACCACGCTGCTTACCGAGGTGATCTTGGGCCCGGCGCAAACGATATCGGCCTTCCAGCCGTCGCTACGCATCTGGTTGAGAATGCTCAGGAGCAGGAAAGTATCGATCTCGCTGAAGCCGTCGAAACTGACGATGGATATGCGCATGGGGGTCTACCGGATTTCTGGTGCGAACACTATGCATCATAGTCAGCGATATCGCCCCGGCGACCAAGAAGAAAACTATTGCCATTTGCCATGTCATTGCAGATATCCTATGATCGTGACAAACGGCCATTGAACTTCGGCCACGTAACCCTATCTACAGCAGCAATGATGAAGACGACGCTTTTGAACCAGCTTGAGATGTTGTACGACGCGCCCAGCAGCGCGCGCGTGCTGCTGGCCATTATTCGTACCTAGCCTCGCGAGCATTCAGCTCGGGAGGCCGTTGCCGCCCGGGTCCAGGAAACCACCCCGAAGCGGCCCCGCCCTTCGGGGTGAATTTTTTGGTTTCTACTTTTCGGGACATTGCCATGCGCACCTTCGACAAACTGATCGCCACGATTCACACCGGCCAAGGGAACGGGGGCTTGCGCTCGTCCTTTGGCTTGGCACAGGCGGGCGGTGCGCGCAGCTGCGACACGGCCGCCATTCTGCAAGCAGACGGTTAGCCTTTCGCCCTTTTATCGCGGGAGGCTTCGAGCAAAGGCCCCCGGGTATTCAAGACCAAACCCCGGTGGGCCACCCCTACCGGGGTTTTGTTTTTGAAAGCAGATCATGGAAACCAGAAAACTCAGAAACATCGGCATCATTGCGCACGTGGACGCAGGCAAGACGACCACGTCCGAACGTATCCTCTATTACACGGGCGAGAAGCACCGCCTGGGCGAGGTGCACGACGGCAATGCGACGATGGACTTCGACCCGCAGGAGCAGGCACGCGGCATCACCATCAATAGCGCTGCGACCACCGTGTTCTGGCGCGACAGCCAGATCAATCTGATCGACACGCCCGGCCACATCGATTTCAACATCGAGGTGAACCGCTCGCTGCGCGTGCTGGACGGCGCCGTCGTCGTGTTCGACGGCGTGGCCGGCGTTGAGCCGCAGACGGAGACGAACTGGCGTCTCGCGGACAAGTACCGCGTGCCGCGCATCGCCTTCATCAACAAGCTCGATCGCGTGGGCGCCGACTTCCAGCGCGTGGTGGAGATGATAGACACGCGCCTGGGCGTGCACCCGCTCGTGCTGCAACTGCCCATCGGTAGCGAGGGCGGCTTCCACGGCGTGGTGGACCTCGTCGAGATGCGCGCCCTGTACTGGGACCAGGCGGGCGAGGCGAAGCCCTACACGGTGGACGCGATCCCCACCGAGATGCACGAGCAGGCGGAAGCGGCGCGCATCCTGCTGGTGGAAGCGGCGCTGGAGCAGGACGACGAGGCGCTGGGCCGCTACCTGGACGGCACGCTGCCCGACGCGGCTACGCTGCGCACGGCCATCCGCCGTGGCACGTTGAACGGCGCCTTCGTACCCGTGCTGGCCGGCGCTGCGTTCAAGAACCGTGGCGTAGAGCCGCTCTTGGACGCCGTCGTGGACTACCTGCCGGCACCGGAGGACATCGTGCGCGAGGACATCGGGTCTGCGGACGGCCCGTTGGCTGCGCTCGCCTTCAAGGTGGTGCACGACGACCATGGCATGCTCACCTTCCTGCGCATCTACCGCGGCCGGCTGGAAGCGGGCGACGCCCTGCTCAATGCTAGCCGCGACAGGCGCGAGCGGGTGTCGCGCCTGTTCGAGATGCATGCGGACAAGAAGCAGGAGCGCGGGTTTGCCGTGGCAGGCGATATCGTCGCCGTGGCCGGGCTCAAGGGCACGGCGACGGGCGATACGCTGACGGCGCCTGCGCACCCGCTCGTACTGGAGCGCATCGAGTCGCCCGAGCCCGTCATCGACGTGGCCGTGGAGCCGCGCACGCAAGCCGACCAGCAGAACCTGTTCAAGGGGCTGCAGGCCCTGGTCGAGGAAGACCCCAGCCTGCGCCTGCGCGTGGACGCGGAATCGGGCCAGACGCTCTTGTCCGGCATGGGCGAGCTGCAGCTGGAGGTAACGCTGGAGAAGCTGCGCAGCCGCTACCGAGTGGAAGTCACGACCGGCAAGCCGCAAGTGGCCTACCGTGAGACGATCACGCGCGCGACGGAAGTGCGCCACCTGCATCGCAAGCAGAGCGGCGGCCCCGGCCAGTACGCAGAGGTGGTCATCCGCTTCGCGCCGCTGGAACGGGGTGCGGGTGTGCAATTCGAGAGCCAGATCACCGGCGGCGCCATCCCGCGCGAGTTCATCCCGGCCGTCGAGGCAGGTATACGCCGCGCGGCCGAGGGCGGCACGGTGGCGGGCTTCCCCTGCGTGGACTTCAAGGCCACGCTGGTGGACGGCAGCTACCACGAGCGCGACTCGTCCACCATGGCCTTCGAGCACGCGGCGCTGGCCGCCTACCACGAAGCCATGCGCACAGCCGGCCCCGTGCTGCTGGAGCCGCTGATGGACGTGGAAGTGGTGACGCCGCTCGACTACGTGGGCGACTGCATCGGCGACCTCAACCGCCGCCGCGGCTCGGTGCGCGGCCAATCGCTGCGCGGCAACGCCACCGTGATCGAAGCGCACGTGCCACTGCGCGAGATGTTCGGCTACATCGGCCAGCTACGCGCGCTCAGCTCCGGGCGCGCCAGCTTTACGATGCAGTTCGACCACTACGCGCCCGTGCCGGCGGCTGTGATGGCTGAGATGAAGTAGTTGTAGTGAATTGGGCGACCCTTCGGGGTCGCCCATTTTTCGTTATGTTCGACTTCTCCGTCGAGAGACCGAATCCGACCCAAGACGGACGCTCGACACTTCGGCCAGGCAACGCAGGTCCAAGTCGGCAAGGACGACACGACCGCCATAGGCGGTGCAGGCGATGCTGCGGCCATCAAGCAACGCATCGAACAGATCCGCAAACAGATCGATGAGTCGAACAGCGATTACGACCGCGAGAGGCTGCAGGAACGTGCCGCCAAGAATGGCGGCGGCGTCACATTGATACGTGCGAGCGATAGCCGCAAAACCCTGCACGGCGATAATCCCGACCAGGATGCAGGCATTCAGAAGCCCGGGAGCACCCTCGCCAGATGTGGCACCGATAGGGTGCAGTGCGAAATCCCCCCGTCCGGTTTACGCCAAGGGCAGCCTGCTTCTCGCCTGCTGCAGCAAGCGGCGAGGCAACCATCGCTGCGCGGGCCAGGACGCCGGCTTTGACCTGGCGTGTCATCATGATCAATCGTCTCGGAATATGGCGAGTTGGCCGCCACCCCGATATGCATCAGCGGGGCGTGTAACCCTGCAAGGCAGTGACCCGGTCGCCGATGCTTGGATGGCTGGAAAAAAGTAGCGACCAGCCCGGCCGGTCATGTATTCCAGAGCTACGGAAGGCAGTGGGCAGTTCCGCTGCTTCCATCTGCCCCAGCCGCTCCAAGGCTTCGATCATGGGGCGCGGCGACCCTAGCAGGTCGGCCGATCCGCGGTCGGCACGGTATTCGCGATAACGTGAGAACCACATGACGATCATCGTCGCCAAGAGGCCAAAGAGAATCTCGCAGGTGAACACCGTCACGTAGTAGCCGATGCCCACGCGGCGTTCGTCGTCGCTACGAAGGATGACGCGGTCTACGATGAAGCCCACGATACGGGAAAGGAAGATGACGAAGGTGTTCAACACACCCTGGATCAGCGTCAGGGTAACCATGTCGCCGTTGGCGACGTGCGTCATCTCGTGGCCCAGGACGGCCTCAATCTCACCGGCATTCATCGAGCTCAACAGGCCAGTAGAGACGGCGACTAGCGCATTGTTCTTGAACGCGCCCGTGGCAAAGGCGTTCGGCGCACCATCGTAGATCGCTACCTCCGGGGTGGTGATTCCCGCGCGCGATGCGAGCTCTGCTACGGTCTGGACCAGCCACCGTTCCGTATCTCCTTCGCTACCGCTTATCGTGCGTGCCCCGGTCGACCATTTCGCCATGGGCTTGGAGAGGACCAGCGAAATAAGCGCGCCGGCGAACCCCAGGACGAATGAGAACACCAGCAGCGTTGGAATATCGATGCCTTGCTGCGCCAGATAATGATCGACGCCCAAGGCAGTCAATACAGTCCTCATGACCACGAGGACGGCAAGGTTGGTGAACAGGAATAAGACGATACGTTTCACGGCGAGTCCCCTAGCGAAGGCCAACGCCAATTGGCTTCTTCCGGCAGGTCGACCCCATACTCGAACGCATACCGCCTGCAGGCCTGCTGCCGGTCGTACATCAGTTGTTTGACCCCGGCGTTACCCGCGAGGCCAGGCACGCGATCGATTGCATCGATCACCAGGCTGAAGCGGTCGATCTCGTTGCGGATTGCCAGTTCCAAGGGTGTATCGATATTGCCCTTCTCTTTGTAACCGCGGACATGCAGGTTACCGTGGTTGGTGCGGCGATAGGCCAGCCGGTGGATCAGCCAGGGATAACCATGGAAGTTGAATAGGATGGGCTTATCGCGCGTGAACAGGTCATCGAACTCGATGTCGCCCAACCCGTGTGGGTGCTCGCTTGTTGGCTGCAGGCGGAAGAGGTCGACCACGTTGATAAACCGGATCTTCAAGTCGGG
>JAFAKZ010000012.1 GCA_019234745.1 Burkholderiales bacterium | reverse complement strand
GCGGGGACGATCAAGACGACGGTAGCCGAGCACTTCGGCACCATCAATGCGGCCAATCTCAAGCGCGCCCACGCCCTGCTGGAAGGTGGAACCGCGAAGGGCAAGATCGTCCTCGAAGGCTTCTGATCCGCCTGCTTCCGTATACCCACAGCCAAAGCGGCCGACCAGTTCGGCCGCTTTGTCTTTGTGTTTACCCCCCCGAAGCGGCGATAATGCCGATATCGAGCTACCGGGAGCATGCATGAACGACGCGCTCAACGTGCTGGGCCTGCCGCTGGAGGCCTGCAGCTTCCGTCCCGTCACAGGCTTCTTCCGTGATGGCTGCTGCAATACCAGCAGCGAAGACGTCGGCCGCCATATCGTCTGCGTCCAGGTGACGGACGATTTCCTGGCTTTTTCGGCAGCCCGCGGCAACGACCTCTCCACACCGCGGCCTGAATACGCCTTCCCTGGTCTCGTTGCCGGCAACCGCTGGTGCCTGTGCGCTGACCGTTGGGTGGAAGCCCTGCTGCACGGTGCCGCCCCCATGGTCGTGCTGGCCGCCACACACGAAGACGTGCTGGAGCAGGTATCGCTGGAAACACTGGTCGAGTACGGTATCGACCGACCCCAGCATTGAACGACTTGCCACCCGAATCAAGATCACGACAATAAAGAAACGACCCAAGATGACCGACGAACTCTCCAATCTGTTCGAGAAGAACCGCCAGTGGGCCGAGGGCATCCGCCAGCGCGAGCCGGATTTCTTCGAGCAGCTGGCCCACCAGCAAACGCCTGAGTACATGTGGATCGGCTGCGCCGACAGCCGTGTGCCGGCCAACGAACTGATCGGCTTGCCGCCGGGCGAGGTGTTCGTGCACCGTAACGTGGCGAACCTGATCGTCCACTCGGACCTGAATTGCCTCTCCACTATCCAGTTCGCCGTCGACATGCTCAAGGTGAAGCACATCATCGTGTGCGGCCACTACGGTTGCGGCGGCGTGAACGCAGCGCTTCACGACATGCGCGTGGGCCTGGTGGACAACTGGTTGCGCCATATCCACGACATCAAGCGCGTGCACTCGCGCTGGCTGGAAAAATTCCCGCCCGAGATGCGCAGCGACAAGCTCTGCGAACTCAACGTGATTGAGCAGGTGGTGAACGCTTCGCAAACAACGGTGGTCCAGGACGCATGGGCGCGTGGCCAAAGCGTGACCATTCATGGCTGGGCCTACCGTATCTCGGACGGCCTCTTGCATGACCTCAAGATGTCCATCGACAACGCCGAGGCGTTGATGGAGCACTACCGAGACTTCTTCAAGCGGGACGTGCCGGCTTGATCGATTTGATACCAGGCAGGTTGGGTAGCGTGTAGCGAAACCCAACATGCGTCTGCATAGGATAGGCGTTGGGTTTCGCAACGCGCTATCCAAGCTATAGCCACCTCCTAAGCACTTGATCTGGCAATAAAAACTGGACATTCCAGCGCGGATTGCGTAGCATCGCGCCCCCGCCTGACCCTGGAGTGCCCGATGTCTGTCCTACCCCATCCCGCTCGCGCCTGCGGTATCGACTTCGGTACGTCCAATTCGACCGCAGGCTGGCTGCGGCCTGGTCACGATACCCTGCTGCGACTTGAAGACGGCAAGGTCACCTTGCCCTCGGCCGTGTTCTTCAACGCGGAAGAAGACCACGTCTGCTACGGCCGCCAAGCCATCGCGGAATACTTGGACGGCTACGAGGGGCGCTTGATGCGCTCGCTCAAGAGCCTATTGGGCTCGAGCCTGATCGACGGCCAGACGGAAGTACAGGGGCGCGCGCTGCCATTTCGCGAGCTGCTGGCGAAATTCATCGGCGAGATCAAGCACCGGGCGGAAGCGGCAGCTGGCCGCAGCTTCGATACGGCCGTATTCGGCCGGCCCGTACACTTCGTCGATGACAGCACTGACGCCGACGCCCGTGCCGAGGCGACGCTGCTGGAAACAGCCAAACGCGTGGGCTTCCGCGAGGTGAGCTTCCAGTTCGAGCCGATTGCGGCCGCCTACCACTACGAGCAGAGCCTGACGCGCGAGGAAGTCGTGCTGATTGCCGATATCGGTGGCGGTACCTCGGACTTCTCCATCGTGTGCCTGTCACCCGAGCGCGCCAAGCTCGCGGAGCGTCGCGACGACCTGCTCGCCAACGGTGGCATCCACATCGGCGGCACGGACTTCGACAAGTACCTGAGCCTGGCCGGCTTTATGCCGCTCTTGGGTTATCGCACACGGCTCAAGAACAATAGCGAAGTACCGTCCAGCTACTACTTTAACCTGGCCACCTGGCACACCATCAATTTCACCTATACACGCAAGATCTGGGCAGAGTTGCAGGACGTGTACCGCGATGCGCGCGAGCAGGACAAGATGGATCGCCTCTTGCGCTTGATCGAAGAGCGCGCCGGCCACTGGCTGGCCCTGCGCGTGGAAGAGGCGAAGATCGCGTTGTCGGACACACCCCAAATCACGCTACCGCTGGACCGCATCCACGAGGGACTAAGCCACGAGGTGACGCGCGTGCTGTTCGATGAAGCGATCACAAGCCTGGTCACCGACGTGGAGACGACGGTGGCAGGTCTCCTACAGACGGCCGGCGTGCGCGCGGATGAGATCGACACCGTGTTCTTCACGGGTGGCTCAAGCGGCGTGCCGCTCTTGCGCCGGCGCATCGCCGCCCTGCTGCCCGCCGCCCGCCCCGTAGAAGGCGACCTGTTTGGCAGCATCGGCGCCGGTCTGGCCGTGGAGGCATTGCGCCGCTACGGGCCTGACGCAGCAAAGGCAGCTGGCGCCGTGGCATCTGCCCACGCCTGACGCAGCCCGGCACATACCTCCCTGTACACCCGGCGCGACAGTGTGCCAACACCCACCCAACAAGGTCGTGACGTTGACCCTATAATGCGCCGGCGCCAAGTGCGCCTATTCGTTCGATACGATATCGCTTAGCCGTCGGGCCGTTGAACACCCGATTCATCTTCTTTTGAGAGACACAATATGATGAAGCTTTCCGTACATCTTCCGCTGACCGTCGCCAT
>JAFAKZ010000511.1 GCA_019234745.1 Burkholderiales bacterium | reverse complement strand
TGCCACAGCGTCCAGCCCTTGGGATGCCAGAACACCATGCCGGGCGCCTCTTCCTGCATATGGAACAGGTCGAGCTGCTTCGCGAGCTTGCGGTGGTCGCGCTTGTCAGCCTCTTCCAGCATGTGCAGGTACTGGTCGAGATCCTCTTTCTTCGCCCAGGCCGTGCCATAGATGCGCTGCAGCATCTCATTGCGGCTGTCGCCACGCCAGTAGGCGCCGGCCACCTTCATCAGCTTGAACACCTTGAGCTTGCCCGTGGACGGCACGTGCGGGCCACGGCACAAGTCCGTGAAGCCGCCTTCGCGATACAGCGACAGCGCCTGGTCGGCAGGGATACTCTCGATGATCTCGGCCTTGTACTTCTCACCTATGCCCTTGAAGTACGTTACCGCTTCGTCGCGCGACAGTTCATAGCGCTCGACGGGAATATCCTGCTTGGCCAGCTCCGCCATCTTCTTCTCGATGGCCTCGAGGTCTTCCGGCGTGAAGGGGCGCTTGTAGGCGAAGTCGTAGTAGAAGCCATGCTCGATGACCGGGCCGATCGTGACCTGTGCCTCGGGGAACAGTTCTTTCACAGCGTAGGCGAGCAAGTGTGCCGTGGAATGGCGGATCACTTCCAGGCCATCCGCGTCACGCTCGGTAACGATGGCCAGATCGATGTCGCGGTCGATCATATAGGACGTATCGACCAGCTTGCCATCCACCTTGCCGGCAAGGGCCGCGCGGGCAAGCCCGGCACCGATGCTGGCCGCCACGTCGGCGACGCGGAGGGGTTGATCGAAACTGCGTTTGGAGCCATCCGGCAACGTAACGATGGGCATTTCGATACCACCTTTGCTATGAAAATTAGTTTTAAGTGCGTTTCTTACGGACGAAAAAAAAGTGCGGCAGAGCCGCACTTTTTCGAACAAATGAACTTCCGAATGCCGACTCAGGCTAGATAGGTAGAGCCGGTAGTGGTAGTTCGAAAGGACATGATCATTTGTTCCGTGTTGGTAGGCGCGATTGGACTCGAACCAACGACCCCCACCATGTCAAGGTGGTGCTCTAACCAGCTGAGCTACGCGCCTAAAGAGCTGCGCATTCTATGGGTGTTCGAGCCATCTGGCAAGCACTTCCTGCGATTATTTTCGCGTTCCGTACTAAACCCTTGTTCTCTAATACCCTACCCCAACTTCCCTTGTGAAGTAAAGCCCCTGCTCATCCGCACATATGACGATGCCCGGCGTGCCATGCACGAACCGGGCAATCGAATTGGCACAGGTCGGCAGCTTTGTATTGCCCTACAGACCTGGTTTGCGCCAGAAATAACGGATGACGAAACCGGGGTAGCCAGCGATCAGGAACAGCGCGAAGGTCGGCACGTAGAAGTTCAGGAACGCCTTGGCATGGACCGGCGCCTGGCGGCTTTCCAGCCAGCGGCCTAGCAGGATCACCACGCCGTAGAGCAAGAGCAACTCCAGGAATCGCCATGCCCAATGCTTCTTGCCTGCCTCGGCCGGTGCAAGGAAGAACAGGATATTCTCCGACACAAACGGCATGTTGGCGGCCACGGCCGCCAACACGAAATAGGCTATGACGACTGCGCTCACCGCGGCAGGATACTTTGCGTGATGGCCGTGCGGCAAAGGGCCAGCAGGCCTTGCGGATAGAGGCCGAGCGCCAAGATCGCCAGGGCGTTTACCGTCAGCATCACGCGCATATCGAACTTCGCTTCGATGGGCGAACTATCCGTCGGCTCGTCCATATACATCATCTTCACTACGCGCAGGTAGTAGAAGGCACCCACCAGCGAGAACATCACAGCAACCACGGCCAGCCAGACAAAGCCTTCGTGCTCCAGGATAGCCTGGATCACGGCCAGCTTGGCGAAGAAGCCGGAGAACACGGGGATGCCAGCCATGGAGAACATGACGATCAGCATCATCAGGCCAAACCAGGGATTGCGCTTGGCGAGGCCCTTGAAGTCGGACAGCTTGTCCGCCTCGAAGCCGGCACGCGACAGCAGCATGACGGTACCGAAGCCGGCGGCCGACATCAGCACGTAGATGACGGCATAGAACATCGAAGCGCTATAGCCATGATTCGAACCTGCCAGGATGCCGAGCAGCAGGAAGCCCATGTGCGAGATCGTCGAATAGGCCAGCATGCGCTTGATATTGGTTTGCGCGATGGCGACGATATTGCCGATGGCCAGCGACAGTACGGCCAGCACGACCAGCATCATCGACCACTGGGCCACCATCAGCGGCAGGCCCTGCACCAAGAGGCGCATGACGAAGCCGAAGGCGGCCAGCTTGGGCGCCGTACCGATCAGCTGCGTGATGGCCGTAGGCGCGCCTTCGTATACGTCCGGCACCCACATATGGAAAGGCACGTTGCCAAGCTTGAAGCCGATACCGGTGATCAGGAACACCAGACCGAAGGTGAGAATCAGCGGGTTGGCACCGTGACTTTGGATGCTATGGGCAATCGTGTGCAGATCGAGGCTGCCCGTGGCGCCGTACACCATGGACATACCATAGAGCAGCATGCCCGAGGCCAAGGCACCCAGCACGAAATACTTCATCGCGGCCTCGGTCGCCTTGGCCGAATCACGCGGCAGGGCAACGAGGGCGTAGACGGACAGCGACAGCAGCTCCAGGCCGACATACAGCGTCAGCAGGTTCAGCGACGAGGTCATGACCATCATGCCCAAGAGGGCGAACAACGAGAGCGTGAATAACTCGCCGCGGTAGATATGGCGGGAGGCACCATAGCTGCGTGCGTATACCAACATCAGGGCAACGGCCGCGTCCATGCCGAGCTTCAGCACGTCGGACATCGAGTCGGCGACGAACATGCCTGAGAACGCGACCCGAGGTGCATCAGCATAACCATGGATGGTCAACGCAGCGGACCCAAGCAGCGCGAGCAAGGTGAGGGCGTAGGTGATGTCGCGCTGTTCATCCTTGACGAACAGGTCGAGCAGGAGGATGGCCGATGTGGCGCACAGCAGCCAGATTTCGGGCAGTGCGGCGACCAGGTTCAACGATTCTAGACTCATCTCTTTTTACTTTCCGCTATTCGACCTGGGCTCAATGGGCACCGTCCATGATGGAAGGCAATGGGCCATCCACTTGCGGCTTACCACCGTCTTCCACGGGCCGCTTGGATTTCTGTACCTGCGCGATCAGGCTTTCTACCGAACCGTGCATCTTCTCGGTAAAGCCCTGTGGGTACAGGCCCATGCCCAGCACCGAGATGGCCAGCACGGCCAGAATAGTGAATTCGCGCTTGTTCACGTCCTTCAGCTCGGCCACGTGCTCGTTGGCGACGGCGCCGAATACCACGCGCTTGTACATCCACAGCGTGTAGGCGGCACCGAACACCAGCGTCGTGGCCGCGAAGAAGGCGTACCAGAAGTTCACCTTGACGGCGCCAATGATGACCATGAATTCGCCCACGAAACCGGAGGTGGCCGGCAGGCCCGAGTTGGCCATGGCGAACAGCATGAAGAAGGCGGCGAAGGTCGGCATGGTGTTGGCCACGCCGCCGTAGTCGGCGATCTTGCGGCTATGCACGCGGTCGTACATCACGCCAATGCAGAAGAACATGGCGGCCGACACGAAGCCGTGCGAAATCATCTGGATCAGCGCGCCTTCCACGCCGAAGACAGTCGGGCCGCCGTTGATGAACATATACAGACCCAGCGTCACGAAGCCCATGTGCGAGATGGACGAGTAGGCCACCAGCTTCTTCATGTCCTTCTGCACCAGCGCCACGAGGCCGATATAGACCACAGCGATCAGGGACAGGACGATGATGATCCAGCCCCACTGGCGTGCCGCGTCGGGCGCGATGGGCAGGGCGAACCGCAGGAAACCGTAGGCGCCCAGCTTCAGGGTGATGGCGGCCAGCACCATGGAGCCACCCGTCGGGGCTTCCACGTGGGCATCCGGCAACCAGGTGTGCACGGGGAACATCGGCACCTTCACCGCAAAGGCGAAGAAGAAGGCGATCATCAGGTAGCCTTGGGCTGCCAGCGGCAGCGCCACGTGTTGGAACTCGCTGATCTCGAAGCTGCCCTTGGTCTGGAAGTGCAGGTAGATGAAACCAACCAGCAAGAGCAAGGAACCGAGCAGCGTGTAGAGGAAGAACTTCAGCGCCGCGTACACGCGATTCGGAACACCCCACACACCGATGATCAGGTACATCGGGATCAGCATCGCTTCGAAGAAGGAATAGAACAACATCGCATCTTGTGCAGCGAAGGCGCCGTTGATCAGGCCCGACATGATCAGGAAGGCGGCCATGTATTGGCTGGCGCGGTCCTTGATCACTTCCCAGCCGGCAGCCACGACGAGCAGCGTGACGAAGGAATTCAGCACCACGAAGAACATCGACAGGCCGTCGACACCCAGGTGGTAGTGGATGTTGAACTGGGGAATCCAGTCGTACATTTCTTCGAACTGGAAGCCGCCATGCAGCAGCGTGAATCCCGTGTAGAGCGGGATCGTGACGAGGAAGCCAGCCAGCGAGCCGGCCAGTGCCAGCCAGCGAGCGAGCCCTGCGCGCGCCTCGCCGCCGGTCAACAAGACGATCAGGCCGGCAAAGATCGGCACCCAGATCGCCAAAGTCAACAGATGTTCAGACATATACACCCTTACCCAGTATTGTTGTCGTTGCCGTTATCGCGCTACTCAGTGGCCCATCGCGTGAAGCAGCGGGCGTACCAGCCAGAAGGAGAGCAGGAGCAAGGCACCAAAGATCATGGAGAATGCGTAGTGGTAGATGTAGCCGGTCTGCACGCGACGCATAATGCTGGAAATGAATCCAACCAGCTTCGCGGCACCGTTCACCAGCAAGCCATCGATCAGCACCGTATCGCCGACCTTCCAGAACACCTTGCCGAGCGCGCGGCCGAACGGCGCGAAGCCCTGGATATACAGGTGGTCCATGTAGTACTTGTTGTCCAGCAAGGTGTAGATGGGGCTGAACACCTTCTTCACGGTTGCTGCGATATCCGGGCGCTTCATATAGATGAACCAGGACGAGGCGACACCGGCCAACGCAAGCCAGAACGGCAGCGAGGTAAAGGCGCCCGCGCCCATGGCAGCCGCGCCGTGGAACTCTTCAGCCAGTTCCTTCAAGGCCGGGTGGCGTGCCAGGTCGATGTAGATCGCGTCCTTGAAGAAGTCGCCGAACAGCATGGGTTCGATGGCGATAAAGCCGATGATCGCGGACGGGATGGCAAGCATCACGAGCGGCAGCGTCACCACCCAGGGTGTCTCGTGCGGATCGTCGTTCGGGCCGAGGCCATGATGGTGGTCGTCGCCGTGGTCGTCATGCGCACCATGGTCGTCGTGACCATGGGCCGCTTCACGCCAACGTTCCTTGCCATGGAAGACGAGGAAGTACATGCGGAAGGAATAGAACGCCGTCACGAACACACCGGCCACCACGGCGAAGTAGGCAAAGCCCGCGCCCGGCAGATGCGACAGCTTGACCGCATCGATGATGGAGTCCTTGGAATAGAAGCCTGCAAAGAACGGCGTGCCGATCAGGGCTAGCGAGCCGATCAGGGAGGTGATCCAGGTGATGGGCATGTATTTCCGCAGGCCACCCATATTACGGATGTCCTGGTCGTGATGCATGCCCATGATCACGGAACCGGCACCGAGGAACAAGAGCGCCTTGAAGAAGGCGTGCGTCATCAGGTGGAACACGGCGACGGAGTAGGCCGAAGCGCCCAGGGCCACCGTCATATAGCCGAGCTGGGACAACGTGGAGTAGGCCACCACGCGCTTGATGTCGTTCTGGACGATGCCCAGGAAGCCCATGAACAGCGCCGTGATCGCGCCGATCACCATGACGAAGTTGAGTGCCGTGTCGGAGAGTTCGAACAGCGGCGACATGCGGGCGACCATGAAGATACCTGCCGTCACCATGGTGGCGGCATGGATCAGCGCGGAGATCGGCGTCGGGCCTTCCATCGAATCGGGCAGCCAGACGTGCAGCGGGAACTGGGCCGACTTACCCATGGCGCCGATGAACAGCAGGATGCAGGCGATGGTCAGGAGCGAACCCTGCGTACCGGGCACGAGGCTGATCATGGTCGACTGCATGGCCGGCGCGTGCGCAAATACGTCAGCGTAGTAGAAGGAACCGAAGTGAGTCAGGATCAGGCCGATACCGAGCAGGAAGCCGAAGTCACCCACGCGATTGATCAGGAAGGCCTTGAGGTTGGCGAAGATGGCCGTCGGACGGGTAAACCAGAAGCCGATCAGCAGGTAGGACACCAGGCCCACCGCTTCCCAGCCGAAGAACAGCTGGACGAAGTTGTTGCTCATCACGAGCATCAACATGGAGAAGGTGAACAGCGAGATATAGCTGAAGAAGCGCTGGTAGCCGGGGTCTTCTTCCATGTAGCCGATCGTGTAGATATGCACCATCAGCGACACGAAGGTCACGACGACCATCATCATGGCAGTGAGCTTGTCGATGAGGAAGCCGACCGATACGTCGATGCCGTCGACCGTGAGCCAGGTGTACACATTGCCGTTGTAGGCCGGCGCACCGTTGAGCAGGTCGTGCAGCACGTAGAAGGAACCCACGCAGGCGGCTGCGACGCCCAGGATGGTCACCGTGTGCGCGCCCTTGCGGCCGATGGTGCGGCCGAACAGCCCGGCGATGATGGCGCCGAGCAGCGGGAAGAGCGGTATCAGTAGATAGAGCGTCGTTTTATCCATGGTTGCGCACAGGCATTTTCTTGTCGATTCGTCTTACTTTTTTCCGCGCGCCTGCTGCAACTTCGGTACAGCACGGCGCGACGGCCCAGTATCGTGACCGTTCGGTCAGGTCGAGCACTTATCCCTTCAGGGCGTCCAGGTCTTCCACGTTGATGGAACGCAGATTACGGAACAGGACCACCAGGATCGCCAGGCCGATGGCGGATTCCGCCGCCGCCACGGTCAGGATGAAGAACACGAAGATCTGCCCGCCCGTATCGCCCAGGTACTTGGAGAAGGCGATGAAGTTCATGTTCACGGCAAGCAGCATCAGTTCGATGGCCATCAGGAGCACGATCACGTTCTTGCGGTTCATGAAGATGCCGAACACGGAGATCGCGAACAGGATGGCGGCGAGGACTAGGTAATGGGTCAACGTCATGGCTTGTTCTCTCTTGGCCTTCTTAAGCGGCTGGCGTTTCTTCGCCGGCAGCCGGCGCTTCCGGTACTTCGACCACGGCGTCCATCTTCACGATGCGCAGGCGGTCGGCCTTCTTGGCCTTCACCTGCACGGCCGGATTCTGGTACTTCGTATTCTTGCGACGACGCAGCGTCAGCGAAATAGCAGCAATGATGGCGACCAGCAGCAGCACGGCAGCCAGCTCGAAAGGCAGCAGGTAGTCCGTGTAGATGGGTACACCCAGCTGCTTGATGTTACTCACGCCTTGCGGCAGGGCCGGTATGTCAGTGAAGCGGTCCAGGCCGTTGAACTTCGACACCAGCACCAGCACCATTTCGGCGGCCATCACGCTGCCGACGACGATGGCGACAGGTAGGTTCTTCCAGAAGCCTTCGCGCAGCTGCTCGAAGTTGATGTCCAGCATCATCACCACGAACAGGAACAGCACCATGACGGCGCCCACGTAAACCAGCACGAGCGAGATGGCGAGGAACTCGGCCTGCATCAGCATCCACAGCACGGCACCCGTGAAGAAGGACAGCACCAGCGCCAGCGCGGCGTGCACTGGGTTGCGGGCAGTGATCACGCGCAGCGAAGCGAGGATCAGGATCGCGGCGAATACGTAAAAAATAATCTCGGTCATGTCAGCCTGCTTGAACTGGTTTGGCTTCTCTGTTGGTTTGGCTCGGCCCGCGCTTAGCGGTACTTCGCGTCCGCTTCGCGGTTCTTCGCGATCTCGGCTTCGAAGCGGTCACCCACGGCCAGCAGCATGGGCTTGGTGTAGTACAGGTCGCCGCGCTTTTCGCCGTGGTATTCGAGCACATGTGTTTCCACGATGGCGTCGACCGGGCAGGCCTCTTCGCAGAAGCCGCAGAAGATGCACTTGGTCAGGTCGATGTCGTAGCGCGTGGTGCGGCGCGTATTGTCCGCGCGCGTTTGCGACTCGATCGTGATCGCCATGGCCGGGCAGATCGCCTCGCACAGCTTGCAGGCGATGCAACGCTCTTCGCCGTTCTCATAGCGGCGCAGCGCGTGCAGACCGCGAAAGCGCGGAGAGATCGGCGTCTTTTCCTCCGGGAACTGCACCGTGAACTTGCGCTTGAACGTGTAACGCCCGGTCAGCGCGAGGCCTTGCAGCAGCTCGGTCAGGAAGAAGGTCTTGAAGAAGTTCTGGATTGCAGTAGCCATGATGGGATCCGCCCTTTAATGCCAGATGTTCAGCGGTGACATGATCCAGAAGCCGACCACGATCAGCCACACCACGCACACCGGGATGAACACCTTCCAGCCGAGCCGCATGATCTGGT
>JAFAKZ010000452.1 GCA_019234745.1 Burkholderiales bacterium | reverse complement strand
GTCGGATTGGCGAAACGCGAGTAGGTGTAGCCTGGCTCCAGGCCCTGGAAGCGCGCTTCCGCCTGGGCCGCGTTGTCGGCCACGAAGCTGGAGGTAAGGTAGAGCGCTTCTGCGTGCTCGCCGAATTCGCTGCGGCTATGCCCGGCGCGCACGGCCAGGGTGTCGGTATGGTATTGGTAATCGTCGTCTAGCATGGCTTGGCTCGGCATCAATATTCAGTGCAGACGCACTGTTTATCATGTATCGCGCCATCTGGCGATGAGCACATTCTTATCGCCAGCAGCTATATGCCCTCCCATCGGTCAGGCCAGCGCGAGGCGAAGGCCGAACAGGATGAACACGCAGCCCAGAGCGCGGTTTACCCATAGCGCAATCTGCGGCATCGCGTCGAGGTGGCCCATGATCCAGCTCGCCCCCGTGATCAACAGCGCCTGGTAGCTGCAATTGATGAAGATGAAGACGATGCCCAACACGACGAAGGCCGAGGCCGACGCGCCCGGCGCGACGAACTGGGGGAAGAAGGCCATGAAGAACAGAATGGCCTTGGGGTTGAGCAGCGTGACGAACAGGCTGCGCCGGAACGCACCACCCTGCTCCGGCTGGCTGATGGCCAGGCCTTCCGCCTTGGAGAACAGGCTTTTTACGCCTAACCAGGCCAGGTAGCCGCCGCCACCATACTTGAGCACGGCAAAGGCCGTCGGGTTGGCAGCCAGGATGGTGGCAGCGCCAATCCCTGCCGCCGTCATCAGGATGGCGTCGCCCACGCTGGTGCCGGCGAGCGCTGCAAAGCCGGAAAAACGCGAGCTGGTCGATGAACCCAGGATGGCCAAGGTCCCCGGTCCGGGCGAAAGGATGAGCAGAATGGAGACCAGCAGAAAGTCGGGAAAGTGAACGATGCCGTACATGGGTTGCTGCCCTCGATGTTTGTTGGCCGTACGCCGCAACTACTTGATTAGATATACCAAAACAGAAAAGGGGCCGAAGCCCCTTTGTCTTGACCGTCACAGCAGAGTCCGCAGGGTCACACGAGATTCTGCTCGGCGACGCCCACGTTCATATCCAGCACGCGGCTGCCACCGTCGCCATCCTTGGAGGCTGGATTTCGGCGATTCTCGATCTCGTCCAGATAGGCCGCATCCACGTCGCCCGTGATGTACTCGCCAGAGAAGCAGGAGGTTTCGAAGGTGGTAACGCGATTTTCGCTGGCATCGGCCACCGCTTGCACGAGCGCATCCAATTCCTGGTAGAACACCGCGTCGGCACTGATTTCCTCGGCGACGGCCGCAGCATCGCGACCCGTGGCGATTAACTCAGCGCGAGTCGGCATGTCGATACCGTACACGTGCGGGAAGCGCACAGGCGGTGCGGCAGAGGCGAAGTACACCTTGGTGGCGCCCGCCTCACGGGCCATCTGTACGATTTCCTTGGAGGTGGTGCCGCGTACGATCGAATCGTCCACCAGCAGCACATTGCGACCCTTGAACTCCTGGGCGATGGGGTTCAGCTTCTGGCGCACCGACTTCTTGCGCGTCCCCTGACCAGGCATGATGAAGGTACGGCCGATATAGCGATTCTTCTGGAAGCCTTCGCGGTACGGCAGGCCCAGGTGATTGGCCAACTGCAGGGCACTGGCGCGGCTCGTGTCGGGAATGGGCACAACGACGTCGATATCCATCTCGGGCAGTTCGCGGCGAATCTTTTCGGCCAGGTTATCACCCATATTGAGGCGAGCCTGGTAGACGGAGATGCCGTCGATGACCGAATCAGGACGCGCGAAGTAGACATGTTCGAAGATGCAGGGAACCAGCTTCGCGTTTACGGCGCACTGGCGGCTGTGGAATTCGCCGTCCATGGTGATGAACACGGCTTCGCCGGGGGCGATATCGCGGATCAGCTTGAAGCCCATGGTATCGAGCGCGACCGACTCGGACGCTACCAAGTACTCCTTGCCTTCCGGCGTGTCGTGCTCGCCCACGACCAGCGGGCGAATACCGAAGGGGTCGCGGAAAGCGACCAGGCCATAGCCGGCGATCATGGCCACCACGGCGTAGGCGCCACGCACGCGACGGTGTACGGCCGAAATCGCGTCGAAGATCGTCTCGGGCTTCAGAGCGAAGCCGACAGCGCGCTTTTGCAGCTCGAAGGCGAAGGTGTTGAGCAGCGCTTCGGAGTCAGAATTTGTGTTGATGTGCCGCAGATCGTTGCGGTACATCGCGTCCTTCAGTTCCTTATGATTCGTCAGGTTGCCGTTGTGGGCCAGGACGATGCCGAAGGGGCTGTTGACGTAGAACGGTTGCGCTTCGGCCAGGCTGGACGCGGAGCCGGCCGTCGGGTAGCGCACGTGGCCGATACCCATATTACCCATCAGGGAGCGCATATTGCGCGTGCGGAACACGTCGGCCACCAGGCCAGCACCCTTGTGCATGTGCATCATGCCGTTGGATTCGGCTGTCACAATGCCGGCGGCATCCTGCCCGCGGTGCTGCAGGACCAGAAGTCCGTCATAGAGCAATTGGTTGACGGGCGTCTTCGCCACTACGCCGAGAATGCCGCACATGATGCTTCCTTGCAGTTATATTGCTGGCGCCGAACCAAATGATTCGGCTTTAGAACCTATCGCTGCGTATTGTAACCGTAACGACACATGATTTGAGCATATGCTAGGTCTAACACCCTAGATATAGTCAAATCACTCGAAATGCAATCGGCTTGCCAGCTCCTTGGGGAGCCAGGGCTTCAGCGCCAAGGCTGCAGCCTCGAAGGGCGGGCTGAACATGGCGTTGCGCCAGACCGGCTGACGCGGCAACGAGGTAAGCCCACCGACGATGACCAGGGCCAGGCAGATCAGCAGGCCGCGGGCCAAGCCGAACACGGCGCCGATCACGCGGTCCAGCGGCGCAAGGCCTGCCGCCTTGACGAACTGGGCGATCGTGACGCGGACGATGGCGGAAATGAACCAGACGGCCAGCAGGATGCCGACAAAGCCGGCGATCAGGCGTAATTCCGGCTGGACGATATCGTGCGGCAGGAACTGTGCGGCAACGGCGGCATAGCGCTGCGCCAGCCAGAAACCGAGCACCCAGGATGCAAGCGACAGTAGTTCGGACACGCCACCGCGCAAGACAGCCAACAAGACCGACAATCCGACAACGACGAGTACGACGTAGTCGAAACTCGTCATTTGCTCACCACGGTGGCGCTCAAGCCGGCGTCGGCCAGTTTGGCGCGGGCGTGTTCAGCTGCGTCGTGGCTGCCATACGGGCCGGCGCGCAGGCGTGACAGCTCGCCCTTGTCCGTCTTCACTACCTCGCGCTGTACCGTTACGCCAGCGCTAGCCGCCTTGGCAACCAGCGATTTGGCCTTGTCGCTATCGGCGAAGGCACCAAGCTGTAGGAAGAAGTGGTTGCCCGCCGAATCGCTTTGGTGAGCCGACTCGGCGTGGCTTGCGGCCGGATGGTCATCCATCCCGGCCAGGATGCGTGCGGGGTCGCTTGCAGCAGCCGGCTTCTTGTTCGAGCCAGTGGCGACAGCCTCGGCCTTTTCTGGCTTTTCAGGCTTCTTCGTTGCAGTCTCGGTATGCGGTGTGGGCTTCGGGGTAGGCTTGGCCTCCGGTGCCGGGTGCGGCTCCGGCGTCGGCACAATGGCAGGCGTCGCAACCGGTACCTGCGTGGCCGTCCGCGTAGGCTCGATGGCCATCGGTGATGGCGCAGGAATGGGTGTCGGCGTCGGTGCCGGCGTTGCCGCTTCAGGCTTGACTGGCTTGGGCTGCTCGCCCACTGTCGTCGACAGCGCGGGCTCGGAGCTGACGATGGCAACCGGTTGAGCGGAGAGGCTTTGCGGCGGCTTGTCGTCCATGACGCTCCACAGCACGACAAGGGCCGCCAGTACTAGCGCAACAGCACCCACGAGGCGGCGGCGCGCGCGTTTTTTGAGGGCGGTGAGTTCTTCGCTAATCGGGGCGTCGGCCATGTGCGAGATTAACGGGGCTTCAGTGCGAGCACCGGCGCCACCGTATAGAACGATCCAAAGGCCGCGATTCTATCATTTTCCCCAGCTTGCAAGCGCGCTGCGTTGAAAGCATCCTCGATTGTGGGGAAGACCACGACTTTGCCCTTCACGCCGACGCCCTGCAGCTGTTGCGCCAGGTCTTCACCGCTTGCCGCTCGCGGCGTATCGAGCGTAGCCACGTGCCAAACGTCGATGACTTCCTTCAAGGGCGCGACAATGCCCGCGATATCCTTGTCCGACATGGCGCCGAATACGCCAAAGGTCTGTTGGAAGAAGCCCTGGTTCATCAGGTTCTGCGCCAGCGCAGCAGAACATTGGGGGTTATGGCCCACGTCCAGCACGATGGACGGCCGACCCGGCAGCACCTGGAAGCGACCCGGCAACTCAACTTCCAGCAGGCCACGCTTGATGTCGCCAATGCCCACGGGAAGACGCTGGTGCAGCGCATCGAGGATAGCGATAACCAGGCTGGCATTGCCGAGTTGATAGTTGCCGCGCAGCGCGGGAAACGGCAGACCCGGCTTTTGGCCGTTGCGGCCGCGCCAGCGCCATTGTGTCGTCTCGTTCACGTAACCGAAATCCCGCCCGAACAGTTGCAGGTCGGCGCCGATGGCCTCGGCATGCGCGATCAGCGTGGCCGGCGGATTTGGGTCGGCGCACAGCGCCGGCCGACCAGCGCGATAGATGCCTGCCTTCTCGAATCCGATCGATTCCCGCGTATTGCCTAAGTAGGACTGGTGATCCAGATCGACGGTGGAAACGGCGGCCACATCGGCGTCGAACACGTTGACCGCATCGAGCCGCCCGCCCAGTCCCACTTCCAGCACGGCCACATCCACGCCCGCTTGCATGAAGCGGTGGACTGCCGCCAACGTGCTGAATTCGAAGTAAGTGAGCGAGACATCGCCGCGCGCCTGCTCGATTGCTCTCAGACTGGCCACAATGGCATCGTCCGACACGGGCACCAGGTCAACGGCGATGCGCTCATTGAAGCGGAGCAGATGCGGGCTGGTATAGGTGCCGACCTTGTAGCCGGCAGCCCGGTAGGCGGTGGACAGCATAGAACAGGTCGAGCCCTTGCCGTTCGTGCCGCCGACGATGATGACAGGGAAGCCAGGCTGCAGGCCCATGGCGTCGCGCACCTGCGTAACGCGCGCGAGGCCCATATCGATGGCACTGGGGTGCAACTGCTCAAGATGCGCCAGCCAGTCGGCCAGCGTTGCGGCGTCGAAACTCATGGCGCTCTGAAAATCCTAGGCAACCGCAGCTTGCTTCATCAGCAGCGTGATCAGACCGGCGATCTTCTGGCGCAGTTCACGGCGGTCGACGATCATATCGATGGCGCCCTTCTCCAGCAGGAATTCCGCGCGCTGGAAGCCTTCCGGCAGCGTCTCGCGTACCGTCTGCTCGATCACGCGCGGGCCAGCAAAGCCAATCAGCGCGCCCGGCTCAGCGATCACTACATCACCAAGGAAGGCGAACGAGGCGGAAACACCGCCCATGGTCGGGTCGGTGAGCAAGGAAATGAAAGGTAGGCCCTTGTCCGCCAGGCGCGTGAGGATGGCGCTGGTCTTGGCCATCTGCATCAGCGACATCAGGCCTTCCTGCATGCGCGCGCCACCGGAGGCAGACACGCAGATGAAGGGGCAGTTGTTCTCGATGGCCGTCATGGCGCCACGCACGAAGCGCTCGCCCACCACTGAACCCATGGAGCCACCAATAAACTTGAATTCAAATGCGGCAATCACCACGGGCTGGGTAAGGATGGCGCCTTGCATGACGACCATCGCATCCTCTTCGCCGCTGCTCTCGCGTGCCGAGTCGAGGCGCTCCGGGTAGCGCTTGGAATCCTTGAATTTGAGGAAGTCGGTCGGACGGACTTCCGCGCCGATCTCGAAGCGACCTTCCGCATCGAGCAACAGGTCGAGGCGACGACGGGCCGACACGGCGTTGTGGTGGCCACACTTCGGGCAGACCTCGAGATTGTTCTCGAGGTCGGTACGGTACAGTACTGCTTCGCACGCCGAGCACTTGCTCCACAGCCCTTCCGGCACCGACTTGGACGGGCCCGTTGGCTTGGCTTTGATTTTCGGGGGTAGCAGTTTCTGCAACCAGCTCATTCTAATCTCCCTACTGCGCTTGTCGGCGGAACGGGCGAGCCGTCTCGCCGCAAAGCAAGCGCTTGAAAATGAAAGGGCCGCTCACGCGGCCCGTTTGGGGTTCAGTTGCGAGCAGCGTCCATCGCGCTTCGCACTTCGCGCAAGAAGGCGGTCAATCGCGGTGCAGCTGAGGCACCATGCTCTTCGATTTCCTGCACCAAACGGCTGCCGATGATAACCGAATCAGCCACTTTGGCCACAGCCTGCGCTGTGGCGGCGTCGCGAATACCAAAGCCGACGCCAATGGGAATATTGAGTTTCACGCGCAGGCCATCGAGCTTGGCGGCAACATCGCTCAGGTCGAGATTCGCCGCACCGGTGACGCCCTTGAGGGAAACATAGTACACATATCCGCTCGCGTGCCGGGCGACTTCCGCCACACGGGAAGCCGGCGTAGTCGGGGCAAGCAGGAAGATAGGGTCGAGCTGATTGGCCTTCAATACATCGACGAGCGGGCCCGCCTCTTCCGGTGGCAGATCGACGGTCAATACGCCATCTACGCCAGCGTCGCATGCCGCCTCCGCAAACCTGGCATAGCCCATGGCCTCGACCGGGTTGGCATAGCCCATCAATACAACGGGCGTATCGTGGTCCTTCTTGCGAAACTCGCGAACCATCTCCAGCACGTGCGACAGGCTCACGCCATGCGCGAGCGCACGTTCAGACGCGCGCTGGATCACCGGGCCGTCGGCCATGGGGTCGGAAAAGGGTACACCCAGCTCGAGAATATCAGCGCCGCCTGCCACCAGGGCGTGCATCAGGCCCACCGTGGCGGCCGGGTGTGGGTCGCCGGCCGTAATAAAGGGAATGAGCGCCTGTTTGTTCGATTCGCGCAGGCGCTGGAATGTAGCGTTTATACGTGACATGTTTTACCGATCAGATTACAGCTCGATGCCCGAGAGGCGCGCGACGGTAGGAATATCCTTATCGCCGCGGCCCGAGAGGTTGACCAGGATGATCTGGTCGCGCGGCAGCGAGGGTGCCAGGCGCTTGGCAAACGCCAGGGCGTGAGCCGATTCCAGGGCCGGGATGATGCCTTCGTTGCGGCACAGGTCGTGGAATGCAGCCAGCGCCTCTTCATCGTCTGCCGCCGTGTACTCCACGCGGCCGATATCCTTGAGGTAGCTGTGCTCGGGCCCTACGCCAGGATAGTCCAGGCCGGCAGAAATCGAGTGCGTTTCAATGATCTGGCCGTGCTCGTCCTGCATCAGGTAGGTGCGGTTGCCGTGCAGCACGCCCGGCGTACCGGCCGACAGCGGCGCAGCATGGCGGCCCGTGGACAGCCCGTCACCGCCTGCCTCCACGCCCACCATGCGCACGCCCGGCACCTGGATATAGGGATAGAACATGCCGATGGCATTGGAGCCACCACCGACGCATGCCACCACAACATCCGGCTGGCGGCCGACCATGTCCTGCATCTGTACCTTGGACTCCTCGCCGATCACGGTCTGGAAATCACGCACCAGCATCGGGTAAGGATGCGGGCCTGCGGCCGTACCGAGGATATAGAAGGTATTGTCGACATTGGTCACCCAATCGCGCATCGCTTCATTGAGCGCGTCCTTGAGCGTTTTCGAGCCGCTATCGACGGGCACGACGGTCGCGCCCAGCAGTTTCATGCGGTAGACGTTGGCCGCTTGGCGCTTCACGTCTTCCGAACCCATGTACACCACGCACTCCATGCCGTAGCGGGCTGCGACGGTAGCCGAAGCCACGCCGTGCTGGCCAGCGCCTGTCTCGGCAATGACGCGCTTCTTGCCCATGCGGCGGGCCAGCAGGGCCTGGCCGATGGTGTTGTTGATCTTGTGTGCGCCCGTGTGATTCAGGTCTTCGCGCTTGAGGTAGATCTGCGCCCCGCCCAGCAGCTCCGACCAGCGACGTGCGTGATAGATCGGGCTCGGGCGACCGACATAGTGCTTCAACTCGTGCTCGAATTCGGCCATGAAGCTCGGGTCGGCCTTCGCCTTTTCGTACTCCAGGCGCAACTCGTCGAGTGCGGCCATCAGGGTTTCGGCCACGTATACGCCGCCGTACGGGCCAAACCGGCCACGCAGATCGGGCTGGTCGTAATCGGCGGGAATGCGGGGTTCAGTTTTCTGCATCAAAGGTTTCCAGAATCGCGGCCAAGCTCAGGCTTGGCCGACAGGGACGTCGGCACCGCGCGCGGCGCCGATGAAACGGGCAATGCAATCTACATCCTTTACGCCACGGGCGCGCTCCACACCACTGGAGACGTCGACCGCCCAGGGCCGCACCCGGCGCACGGCCTCGGCCACGTTATCGGGACCAAGGCCGCCCGACAATACCAGGGGCAGCGGCAACTCGGGCGGCAGCAGGCTCCAGTCGAACTGATGGCCAGTACCGCCAGGTGCCGATTCGGCGAAGGCATCGCACAGTAGCGCGCGCGCGTCCGCGTAACGATCGGCGTATTCTACCAAATCCACGCCGGCTGTGACCCTTACCGCTTTCATATAGGGTCGACCGAAGGAACGGCAATACTCTGGCGACTCGTCGCCGTGGAATTGCAGCAGGTCCAGCGGCACGCTGCGCAGCACCCCTTCCACTTCTTCTCGCGGCGCATCGACGAACAGACCGACGCTGCTTACGAAGGGCGGCAGCGCGGCGACGATCTCATGGGCGACATTGCACGACACGTGGCGCGGACTGGGTTCGTAGAATACCAGGCCGATGGCGTCGGCGCCGAGGCGTGCCGCCGCTTGCGCGGTCGCAGCGTCGCGCAAGCCACAGATCTTGATGCGGATAGTCATACCGGCAAACCAGGAGTTGAAAGGACAGGACTCAGATCAGATGGTGGCGGAAGCCGGGCTCGCTGGCAATTGCAAATTCCTCCGGGTAGCTAACCCCGGCGAAGTAGAGACCATCCGGCATAAAGGTTGGCGGCGCCACCGTACGATCGCGCGCGGCCAGCAAATCGGCCATCCAGGCCGGTTCCTGCGCCCCTTTGCCGATGTGTACCAGCGCGCCCATCATATTGCGAACCATGTGGTGCAAAAACCCACCAGCCGATACATCGACGATGATCAGGCTACCCTCCTGCTTGATATTCAGGCGAGTCAGGTGCTTAACCGGGCTTTTCGCCTGACACTCGGATGAGCGAAAGCTGGAAAAATCGTGTTCTCCTAGAAGGTGACTCGCCGCTGCGCGCATCTTGTCGACATCCAGTGGCGCGTGATGCCAGCCGACCCGGCCAGCCATGATGGCCGGGCGTACTGGGTGGTTCAGCAGTAGGTAACGGTAGTGTCGGGCCGTAGCCGAAAAGCGGGCGTGAAATTGTTCATCCACTTGCTTGGACCAAAGCACGGCAATACCTTTGGGCAGGAAGCTGTTCACGCCGCGCACCCAGGCAGTCAAAGGGCGCGACACGTCCGTATCGAAGTGCGCCACCTGCTGTGTCGCGTGGACGCCCGTATCGGTGCGTCCAGCCGCATGCATACGCACGGATTGGCCAGCCATCAGCGTGACGGCGCCTTCCAGCGCATCCTGCACCGTCTGCCCACCTGGCTGCGATTGCCAGCCATGAAAAGCCTGCCCGTCGTACTCGAGCCCTAGCGCAATGCGCATGGGTGCCACCTTTAACTGTGTATCAAGAAGCCCCGAATCAAAAAAGCGAAAGGCGTGAGCGCCGTACGGCCCCCACGCCTCCTACATGATACCGCTTAGCTTAGAGCTGGGCGAGCAAGGTCTCTGCAGACGCCTTCTGGTCAGCATTGCCCTCGTTCACCGCTTCCTGCAGGATTTCGCGCGCCCCTTCCTTGTCACCCATATCGATATAGGCACGGGCCAGATCGATCTTGGTCGTGACGGGGTCGTCCATTTCAACGCCGAAATCCATCACGTCGCCTGCCGCCGCCGGGCCGGGTGCTGCGTCAAGATCCAGGCTGACGTTGCCGATGTCGAACTCGGGTGCAGCTGGCTCAGCTTTCTTGTGGCCTTCGTTCATATCGAAGTTGAAATCGAGGTCGCCCGCCAGATCAGGCGAATCCAATTCCGCCATGCCTGTATTCGGCGAATGAGCCACTGCCGCTGCATGCGCGTGTTCCGGCGCAGCATCGAGATCGAGGTCAAAGTCGCTACCCATCGGCGGCAACTCGAACGACGCGGCATGGTCGTCGACATGCGGCGCGGCAGGTGCGGTAAGCGCCGGTTCCACATGGGCCGGTTCCGCATGGACCGACTCGGCGCCCAGATCGAGCGGGATATCGAGAGACAGGATGTCGTCCGAGGCCGACGCCGCAACTGGCGGCTGTTCAGGCTTAACCTCCGTACCGAAGCCCAGATCAAGGTCGAGATCAGACGAGGCGGCGTGAGCCGGCTCTGCGGCCGCCACATCCGCAGCGCCCAAATCGAATTCGGGCATCGCGGCATGATGCTCTTCGACCTCATGCACCGGATGAGCTTCGGGGGCTGCAGCCGCCGTTCCGCCAACCTGTGGGACGTCGAACCCAAGGTCGAAATCGAGTTCGGACGGTGCGGCAGGCGCGGCCTCTGCGGTCGGTGCGGCGTCGAGCTGGAAGTCCAGATCGGAACCTGCGCCGACATGTGCGGCCTCGCTGTGCGCATCTTCCACCAGCGGCGCATGCAGCTTCGCCGTGTCGGTCATCTCACCCAGCGTACCAGCGGACATGACCATGGTCTGATCCAGCGCGCCCGTATCGACCGGCTCCTGCTGTTGGTACAGCGGGTTTTGCGGATCAAGCGCCTTGCCCATCGCGGCAGCCTGAGCCCAGGCCGGGCCGTGGCCCTGCGTGGCGGAATACAGCTCTTGCGCAGTCGCTTCGAACGCGGCCGTATTCTTTCGGGCGTTGTAGATTTCAAGCAGCTTGAGGCGAACCTCTTGACGGCTGCCGTCGCGCACCAGTGCATCGCGCAGGATTTCCTCCGCCTGCGCATCGCGGCCGTAAGCCATGTAGACCTCGGCCTCGGCGATCGGATCGACCTCATCGGTATCAATCGTTCCGAGCCCCGCACGGCTGAAGTCGGTAAGGAAGGAGTTTTCGGTCACGCCGGTACTGATGACGGCACCACCCGTGTTGCCCACCATGGTATTGGACTTGAGGTCCGAACCCGTGATGATGCTGTCTTCGAAGCTCGACTTGCGGCGCTTGCGGATAAACCAGAAGCCACCACCCACTACAGCGATGAGCGCCAAAGCAGCACCGCCAAGCAGCGGCAGATTGTCGAAGATGGACGATTCTGGTTCGGGCGGCGGTGGCGGAACGGGCTTCTTGGCCTTTTTCGGCTTTTCCGCCTCGGCCGGCTTGGGCGCGGCGTTTTCATTGCCCGCGGTCGCAGGCACCGCCGCCGGCGTTACCGTCGGCTTGGCTGCCTCTTGCTTCGCAGCGGGCGCCGGAGTTGCCGTAGCAGCCGGGGTCGTGGCCGGGGTCGGCGTGGGCGCCGGGGTTGCTGCAGGCTTGGTCGCTGCAGGGGTTGGGGTCGGGGTCGCCGCAGCTGGCGTCGCGGCGGGCTTGCCCTTTGCCGCCGCATCCTTCTGTATATCGCTACCCTGCTTGCTCTTGACGGCAAGCAGCTCTTCCAGCTTCTTGTTCGCCTGTTCAAGCTGCGCGACACGCTCGTTGGCGTCGGTCAATGCCTTCTGCTTGGCGGCCGTATCCTCTTCGAGGCTGTGCACGCGCTCCTTGAGCTTGCCTGACTCGTCACCCTT
>JAFAKZ010000395.1 GCA_019234745.1 Burkholderiales bacterium | reverse complement strand
GCTGCACCCGACCAACCTGCACGTCAACCAGGCCATGTTCCCGAACGACACGATCCAGAGCAAGCTGCCGGACCCGACCTGGCTGGAGCGCTGGCTCGATACGCAGATCAAGTTCGACAGCGATTGGGAAGCGCGCGTGGTGGGCGGTATCCTGCGCAATCTATCCAGCCTGTTCGATACGACCTTCGAGACGGTCACGCAGCTCAATCTCTACCGCAAGAGTTTGCAGCGCCAGATTTCGTCGATTTCGCTGGAGTCTGTGATTCCCTCGGCAGGTTGAGCGTGCGCTAGTGTCGTAGGTTGGGCTGAGCGCCGCGAAGCCCAACACTGTTAGTGGTCAACACAAGATTGTTGGGCTTCGCAGCGCTCAGCCCAACCTACGAATTGCTCTCGCGCAACCGACGAGCTTCGTTGACTTCGCCCCAAGCCGTGTAAAATAACGGGGATGCAAAATTACCCGCTCCCCGACTTCGAGTCCCGCATTTGCGCCCCTGAACAGCTGGCCGAGCGTGTCGCGTCCTTGCCGCGACCGCTCGTGTTTACAAATGGCTGCTTCGACATCCTGCACCGCGGCCACGTCACCTACCTGGCCCAGGCCCGCGCGCTTGGCGCATCCATGATCGTGGGCGTGAATACGGACGCTTCCGTGAGGCGCCTGGGCAAGGGCGAAGATCGCCCTATCAACAGCACGGAACAGCGCGCGGCCGTGCTGGCGGCCTTGCGTTCCGTCGACCTCGTCACCTGGTTCGACGAGGATACGCCGCTGCAGCTGATCCTCGCTGCGCGCCCCGACGTGCTGGTGAAGGGCGGCGACTGGATGCCGGACAAGATCGTGGGCAGCACGGAGGTGCGGAACTGGGGCGGAACCGTGCACTCTATTCCTTTCCTGCACCAAACTTCCACGACTGCCACCTTGCGCAAGATTCGGGCCGAATAAGCATGCCAGCCGCCAATGCGACACCCCTGTTCGATTTTCTGGACGAGGCCCAGCGTACCGACCTCACCCAGCCCGTCATCTGGATGCAGGTTTTCGTGCTGGTGGGCTTCGGCTTCGCCTCCTGGCTGATCAGCCGTGCGCTCAAGCCACGTATCCGTGCCGAAGGCGAACGCAAACATTGGCGCTTCGGTACGGAAGGCATTGCGCGCGTGCTATTCCCCCTGATTCTCTGGCTGAGTACGGAAGCGGCCGAGGCATTCTGGCGCGCGGGCCATAGCGTGACCCTGCTGCGCTTGGCAGCCAGCCTGTTTTTCGCGCTGGTCATCGTGCGTGCGGCCGTTTATCTACTGCAGGCAGTGTTTGCCGAGGCGGAATGGGTACGGCGCTACGAGCGCACCATTGCCGGCTTTATCTGGCTTATCTTCGTACTGCAACTCACCGGTGTGCTCCCCCTGTTTGCCGACCAATTGGAGCAGATCGGCTTTCCTGTCGGTCACCAGCACGTCACGCTGCTGATGGTCATCAACGGCCTCTTCTCCGTTGCGCTGACGCTTCTTATCGCCCTCTGGTTCGGCCGCTTGCTCGAAGCGCGCCTGATGAGCATCGACAGCCTGGACCTGAGTCTGCGCGTCGTGTTGACCAAGGTGCTGCGCACGCTCCTGGTGGTCGTGGCGGTGATGATCGCCCTGCCGCTGGTGGGTATCGACCTGACAGTGCTGTCCGTGTTCGGCGGTGCGCTGGGCGTGGGCCTGGGCTTCGGCCTGCAGAAGGTGGCGAGCAACTATGTGTCGGGCTTCATCATCCTGCTCGACGGCTCCATCCGCATCGGCGACCTGGTCAGCATCGATACGCGCCAAGGTACTATTACCAAGATCACTGCGCGCTATGTGGTGCTGAAGCTCGGTGACGGCACGGAAGCCATCATTCCGAACGAGACGCTGATCTCCTCCACCGTGCTCAATCTGTCCCATTCTGATAGGCTGCTGCGCGTGCCGCTGACCATGCAGGTCGCCTATGGCACCGATCTGGAACTGGCGATGGCGCTACTCCTGAAGACGGTGGAAGGGGAGGCGCGCGTGCTGTCCGACCCCGAGCCGCTCGTCTTCGTGAAGTCCTTCCTCGAGAACGGTATCGAGATGGAACTGGCTGTGTGGATCAACGACCCGCAAGAGGGAACCCTGGGCTTGAAGTCGAATCTCAATCTCAAAATCTGGCGAAGCTTTGTTGAGCACGGCATCGAAATTCCGGCGCCACGCCGTACCGTTCATCTGCTCGATACGGAAAATTCTGTAACTCGGTTGTCTTAAATCAACTTTCGAGCATACGCTAGGTAATTGATTTAGCGTAGAATCCGCGAACTTTGCATTTTTCCTACACAAGGAACACCCTATGCTGTCCTGGCTCAACGGCCTGATCGACCTGCCCTGGTGGGGCTATATCGTTGTCACACTGGTGCTGACGCACATCACCATCGCATCGGTGACGATCTTCCTGCATCGCCACCAGGCGCACCGCGCGCTCGACCTGGGTCCTATCCCCAGCCACTTCTTCCGCTTCTGGTTGTGGCTCACTACCGGTATGGTCACCAAGGAATGGGCAGCGATCCATCGCAAGCACCATGCCTACTGCGAGAAGGAAGACGATCCGCACAGCCCGGTGGTGAAGGGCATCAAGAAGGTGTTCTTCGAAGGTTCGGAACTCTACCGTGCCGAGGCCAAGAACCAGGAAACGCTGGACAAGTTCGGCCACGGTACGCCGGACGACTGGATGGAGCGCAACGTCTACACCAAGCACAGCGTCTGGGGCGTGGTGACGATGGCCGTCATCGACCTTCTGCTGTTCGGCCCCAACGGCATCTGGATGTGGGCCGTGCAGATGGCATGGATCCCCGTGACCGCCGCCGGCATCATCAACGGCATCGGCCACTACTGGGGCTATCGCAACTTCGAGTGCGAAGATGCGTCGCGCAATATCGTGCCCTGGGGCATCATCATCGGCGGTGAAGAGCTGCACAACAACCACCACACATTTGGTACTTCGGCCAAGCTGTCGAACAAGTGGTTCGAGTTCGACATCGGCTGGATGTATATCCGTATTCTGGAAATCTTCGGCCAGGCCAAGGTGCGCCGCGTTGCGCCGGCTGTTCGCGCCGTGTCGCCCAAGGCGCAGGCCGACCTGGAAACGCTGCAGGCCATCATCGCCAACCGCTACACGATTGCCGCAGCCTATGCCCGCCAGTTCAAGGCCACGGTGGCAACGGAACTCGATCGCCTGCGCGAACGTGCACCGCAGATGGAACTGAATATGCAGGGCGCCATG
>JAFAKZ010000305.1 GCA_019234745.1 Burkholderiales bacterium | reverse complement strand
TGTTGCGCCATCACGGAATTCTATAGCGGCTATCCGCCACACCCACATCCTACCCCGCAAGCCGCGCCAATGCTTGGTCCTACGCAATATCGCCAGCCAGATTGATGGCCGCTATTCAAATTTGCGATTGGAGTTGACTGGAACAATTGCTCTAGATTCGCCAGCAAGTCGTCAGGATTGCCTGTCGGCCTCACGACAGCTCGCAGAAGCTGCAACCAGCGGCCCGCCCGCTACCTGAGATGGAGACAACACGATGTCCGATATTGCCCATAGCAGCGCGGCCCCTCAGCCGCGCCCGATGTCAGCCGAAGAGCGCAAGGTTATCTTTGCGTCGTCGCTCGGCACGGTGTTCGAGTGGTACGACTTCTACCTGTACGGCTCACTCGCCGCCATCATCGGCAAGCAGTTCTTTTCCAGCTTCAACGACACGACGCAGTACATCTTCGCCCTCCTGGCCTTCGCAGCTGGCTTCGCCGTACGCCCCTTCGGCGCGCTGGTATTCGGCCGCCTGGGCGATATGATCGGCCGCAAGTACACCTTCCTGATCACCATCAGCATCATGGGTCTGTCGACCGCCATCGTGGGCTTGCTGCCTGCAGCGGCGACCATAGGCGTGGCGGCGCCGGTCATCCTGATCGGCCTGCGGCTATTGCAGGGTCTGGCGCTGGGTGGCGAGTACGGCGGGGCGGCGACCTATGTGGCGGAACATGCGCCGCAGGGCAAGCGCGGCTTCTACACGAGCTTCATCCAGACGACCGCAACGCTGGGCCTGTTCCTGTCGCTGCTCGTCATCTGGGTGTGCCGCAACAGCTTCGGCAAGGACTTCGAGGACTGGGGCTGGCGCGTGCCTTTCCTGGTGTCCATCCTGCTGCTGATCGTGTCCGTGTATATCCGCATGCAGTTGAGTGAATCACCCGCCTTCAAGAAGATGAAGGAAGAGGGCAAGCACTCCAAGGCACCGATCACGGAATCCTTCGGCCGCTGGGGCAACCTGAAGATCGTGCTGCTGTCGCTCCTGGGCGGCACGGCTGGCCAGGCTGTCGTGTGGTATACGGGCCAATTCTACGCGCTGTTCTTCATCACCAAGACGCTGGGCGTGGAGGGCAATACCTCGGACATCCTGATCGCGATCTCGCTCGCCATCGCCACGCCCTTCTTCATCGTGTTCGGCGCGCTGTCGGACAAGATCGGCCGTAAGAAGATCATCCTGGCCGGCTGCCTGATCGCTGCGGTAACCTACTTCCCCATCTTCAAGGCGCTTACGCATAACGCCAACCCTGCGCTCGAAGCGGCCGTAGCCAAGGCGCCCGTGGTGGTGGTGGCCGACCCGGATCATTGCGCCTTCCAGTTTGACCCGATCGGCAAGAAGACCTTCAAGCAGTCCTGCGACCTGATCAAGTCGGTGCTGGCCAAGAAGGGTATTCCTTACAGCAACGAGGTGGCTCCGGCGGGTACCGTGGCCAGTGTGAAGATCGGTGCGGCAGTGCTGCCCAGCTTCGAAGGCGAGGGGCTGCCTGGAGCAGACTTCAAGAAGCAGAACGATGCGTTCGGCAAGGCGCTGGGTGCTGCGCTGAAGGACGCAGGCTACCCGGCCAAGGCCGACCCGGCCGGCATCAACAAGCCCGTGGTGATCGTGCTGCTGACTATTCTGGTGATCTACGTGACCATGGTGTACGGCCCAATCGCGGCCTGGCTGGTGGAGCTGTTCCCCACGCGCATCCGCTATACCTCCATGTCCTTGCCCTACCATATCGGCAATGGCTGGTTCGGTGGCTTCCTGCCCACCGTGGCCTTCGCCATGGTCGCAGCCACGGGCGATATCTACTACGGCCTGTGGTACCCCGTCGTGGTAGCCGTCGCGACCGCCATCATCGGCCTCTTGTTCACGCCGGAGACGAAGGACCGCGACATCTACGCGAACGATTGAACGACCGGGCTGTCCACCTGCCGTGCAGGCGGCAGCCCACGCATCATGGCCGGCCCCGGCCTGGGGCCGGCACGACCGAATTCATAGATCAATGCAAGGAGAGGTTTCATGTCCACGCTCGATTCCATACTCAAGGAAACGCGCCTGTTCCCGCCATCCGACGAGTTCCGCCGCAAGGCCACCGTGTCGGGCATCGAGAGCTATAACGCGCTGTGCGAACAGGCCGACAAGCAGTACCTGGAGTTCTGGGGCGAGATCGGGCGTGAGCTGATTACCTGGCACAAGCCTTTCACGCAGATTTTCGACGACAGCAATGCGCCCTTCTTCACCTGGTTCCAGGATGGCGAACTGAACGTCAGCTACAACTGCCTGGACCGCCACCTCGCCCAGCACGGCGATAAGGCAGCCATCATCTTCGAAGCGGACGACGGCGCCGTCACCCGCGTCAGCTATAGCGAATTGCACCGGCGCGTCTGCCTGTTCGCCAATGGCCTCAAATCACTCGACGTCAAGATGGGCGACCGTGTCGTCATCTATATGCCGATGAGCATCGAGGCCATCGTCGCCATGCAGGCCTGCGCCCGCATCGGCGCCATCCATTCCGTCGTGTTCGGCGGCTTCTCGGCCAAGTCGCTGCATGAGCGCATCATCGATG
>JAFAKZ010000262.1 GCA_019234745.1 Burkholderiales bacterium | reverse complement strand
GCGTAGCTTGTGGGTGGCGGATTATCAAAGACCGTAGGGGGTAGCGGATGGTTCGCCGTCCAATGCCTTAATCGACCAGCGATACGGGGTGCACATGCGCACCGGCGTCGCCCGCCCAACGCAGATGGTGGTCCCAAGACAGGATTTTCCGGCGCCCGCAAGGGGGCTGGCTAACCTTCCTGAATTTGGTCGCCATATTTATTGGCCCCGCTCCCCCGGAGCGGATTTCCTAGGAGGGTAGACCTTGAGTCTCAATCTCGACGACAAAAAGGCCGTAGTGGCAGAGATCTCCGCCGAAGTGGCGAAGGCTCAGGCCATCGTGGTTGCCGAATACCGTGGCATCCAGGTCAGCGCCATGACCAAGTTGCGTGCCGAAGCACGCAAGAAGGGCGTTTACCTGCGCGTGTTGAAGAACACGCTGGCTCGCCGCGCTGTTCAGGATACGTCGTTCGCCGGCCTCGCCGACCATATGGTTGGCCCGCTGGTGTACGGCATTTCCGCTGACCCCGTTGCCGCTGCAAAGGTACTGAACGACTTCGCCAAGATCGACGACAAGATCGTCGTGAAGGCCGGTTCGTTCGACGGCAAGGTGCTGAACGCTGCTGAAGTTGGCCAACTGGCCTCGATCCCGAGCCGCGAAGAGCTGCTGTCCAAGCTGCTGTTCGTTATGCAGGCTCCGGTGTCGGGCATGGCCCGCGCTCTCGGCGCTCTGGCTGCCAAGCAAGCCGAAGCCGCTTAAGCCTTTTTTCCAAGTATCGAAATCTAAGCATTCTGGAGTAAGTAAACATGGCTCTGACCAAAGAAGACATCCTCGAAGCCGTAGGCGCGATGACCGTTATGGAACTGAACGACCTGGTCAAGGCGTTCGAAGAGAAGTTCGGCGTTTCCGCCGCTGCTGTGGCCGTTGCTGGCCCGGCTGGTGGTGCTGCTGCCGCTGCTGTTGAAGAAAAGACCGAGTTCGACGTGATCCTGAAGTCCGCTGGTGCCAACAAGGTCGGCGTGATCAAGGTCGTGCGCGAAGTGACGGGCCTGGGCCTGAAGGAAGCCAAGGACCTGGTCGACGGCGCTCCGAAGACCGTGAAGGAAGGCGCCGCCAAGGCCGACGCCGAAGCCATGGTCAAGAAGCTCGTCGAAGCTGGCGCTGAAGCTGAGATGAAGTAATCGCCTCTGGGCGAAGCAGACAGGCTGGCGGCCTTGCCGCCAGCCTGCTTGCGCTTGTAAAAATTGCAGTCCATACCTTTGAAGACGCTGTCAGCAGCAGTCGTCGCGAAGGCAAACGAGAGTGCCGTGCCGCCAGGCAGGACACTGTGGTTTGTCTTTAGCGCCCAACTCGATCGGAGACTCCATGAGTTACTCGTTTACTGAGAAGAAACGCATTCGTAAAAGCTTTGCGAAGCGGGCGAGCGTGTTAGAAGTACCCTACCTGCTCGCTACACAAATCGACTCCTATACCGAGTTTCTCCAGCTGGGTGTGCCGCTGGAGCAGCGCCGTGCCAACGGCCTGCAAGCCGCTTTTCAGTCCATTTTCCCCATCGTCAGCCATAACGGCTACGCGAAGCTCGACTTCGTCAGCTACCAGCTGGGCGAGCCCCCGTTCGACGTGGTGGAATGTCAGCAGCGCGGCATCACCTTTGCAGCACCCTTGCGCGCCCGCGTGCGCCTGACGATCTTCGACCGCGAGTCCTCGAAGCCCGTGGTCAAGGAAGCCAAGGAGCAGGAAGTCTACATGGGCGAAATCCCGCTCATGACCAGCAATGGCTCCTTCGTGATCAACGGCACGGAACGCGTGATCGTCAGCCAGCTGCACCGTTCGCCCGGCGTGTTCTTCGAGCACGACAAGGGTAAGACGCACAGCTCCGGCAAGCTCTTGTTCTCCGCCCGTATCATTCCGTACCGCGGCTCCTGGCTCGACTTTGAATTCGACCCAAAGGACCTGCTGTACTTCCGTATCGACCGCCGCCGCAAGATGCCGGTAACGATCCTGATGCGCGCGCTCGGCTACAACAACGAGCAGATCCTGTCGCAATTCTACGAATTCGACAGCGTGCGTCTGGCCAAGGACGGTGCTTTCCTGGAAGTCGTGGCTGACCGCCTCAAGGGCGAAGTCGCCAAGTTCGACATCGTGGGCAGCGACGGCAA
>JAFAKZ010000114.1 GCA_019234745.1 Burkholderiales bacterium | reverse complement strand
CCCATGCTCGGGCTGGTCGGAACCTCGACGCAGTGGCTATTCGACCGTGGCGTATTGTGCGGCCAGGACGGTGTGATGTCGGCAATCATCAGTGCCGAAGGTCCGCACACGGCAATGAACCAGGCCGAGCTGGCGCAGCATGTCGTACGCGAGGCGGCGGCGGCCTGCCCGGCTCTGCCTGCGCCGATCTGGCACAAGGTGATTGCCGAGAAGCGCGCAACGTTTGCCTGTACGCCCGGCTTGCAACGGCCGGCCAATGCGACGACCGATCCGACCTTGTGGATTGCGGGCGACTATACGGCGGGCGATTACCCGGCAACGCTGGAAGGGGCGGCGCGCAGCGGCGTGGCAGCGGCCCGTGGCGTGCTCGCAGGCGGATAGAGTAAATGTAGGTTGGGCTGAGTGCAGCGAAGCCCAACACGCTTCGGTGGCGATTGACAGTGTTGGGCTTCGCTCCGCTCAGCACCAACCTACCCAACACCCTACCAAGTTACTCCGCATCCGGCTGCCGCGAAGGCTGCGTATCGGCGAATGTCGGCAAGCTCATCAGGTGTGCGTCGATCTGCGCGATATGGGGATAAGGCGCGAGGTCGACATTGAAGCGCCGTGCATTGAATACCTGCGGCACCAGGCAGATGTCTGCCAGGCTCATGGCCCCGCCGTAGCAGAAATCCTTGCTGCCCAGCCGCGCCAGTTCATTCTCCAGGCTGGCAAAACCTACGGTAATCCAGTGTCGATACCAGTTGTCCGTATCCTCCTGGCTATGCCCCATATTGCGCTTGAGGTGCTGCAGCACGCGTAGGTTATTGATCGGGTGGATATCGCAGGCGATAGCCTGGGCCAGCGCTCGGACGCGGGCGCGGCCCAGCGGGTCCGACGGCATCAGGGCGGGCGTCGGGTGAGTTTCGTCCAGGTACTCGCAAATCGCCATCGACTGCGTAATGACGTGCTCACCGTCACATAACGCAGGGACAAGTTCCTGCGGATTCAGCTTGCGATAGGCCTCTGCATGCTGCTCGCCCCCCTCGCGCAGCAGGTGCACCGGGACTACTTGGTAGTCGAGCCCCTTCCAGGCCAGGGCGGCGCGCACGCGCCAGGCGGCGGAAGAGCGGAAATAGGTATATAACGTCAGGCTCATCGCGGGTTCTTTCTCATTTTCTTGGGGCCTGTTCACACTATGCTAGTCGGCCCACCATACCAGAATCGTTCTGGCGGCGCGCGTCAGTGCAGTTCGTAGCGCTGGTAGATGCGCTGCAATTCGCCGTTTGCGGCCAGCGCGGCAATGTCGCGGCCGAGGCGGTCAAACGTTTCCGCTGGCAGCTTTCGACTGACCCAGAAGAAGGTCGATTCTTCGTGCAGCTGCGTAGGCAGAATGCGGATATCCCGCTCGGCATGGGCGTTCCGAATGAGATAGGCGAGCGTCAGGTCATTCATATAGAAGAAGCGCGCATGCCCAGACAACAGGCGACGTAGCGTCGAAGCCGCGTCGGCATTGCTGTCGTCCACCGGTACGCCCAGCTCGCGCAGCTTGATCGCATAGCTGGCGCCCGAAAAGGTAACGACCATGCCCGATGCCTTGGCCAGATCGTCGAAACTCTTTATGTCGACGGGATCGCTGCTACGTACTGCCAAGCGCTCATGCACGGTATATAACGGCGTTGGTACCATATTGGCGATCTGATGTCGGCGCGGTATGTCGGTCAGGGCACAGGCGACGTCGAGCAGGCCTGACTCCAGGCCCTGCTCCATCAGCGGCACCGAGATTGGCTTATAGCCGCCCACAAAGCGCAAGCCGGGATCAAGCACAGAAATGGCATGAAGGATGTCGGGGCAAATACCCGACACATGGTAGCCATCGAAGATAAATTTCGGCGGCACGCCTTCCTGGCCGCTGACCTTCAAGTCAAGATCTGCGGCAACCACTTGCCCAATCGCTGCAATCAGCGCCACCATCTGGACACGCATCGTCACCCTCGCCAAGAAACGGGACTACATCCCTTATTCTAGGCAAGGGTTGGACTTGTAGTGATTTACACCACTTTTACCGTTTGCTCGATGCTGCCGAAGATGGAGTGGCCAGCCGCGTCCAGCATCTCGACCTTGATCGTGTCGCCGCCCTTGAGGAAAGGCGTCTTTGCGGCGCCCTGCTCGATCGTTTCGATCATGCGCACTTCGGCCAGGCAGCAAGAACCGCGGGCGCGGTCCTTGTTCGAGATGGTGCCGGAGCCGACGATGGTGCCGGCGCCCAGCTTGCGCGTGCGGGCCAGATGGGCAATCAAGTCGGCATGGCTGAATTGCATTTCCTCGCCGGCATTCGGCTCGCCCAACCATTCGCCGTTCACCCAGGCGCGCAGCGGCAGGTGCAGGCGGTCGTCGCGCCACACGCCTTCCCGTTCGTCCAGCGTCACGGCTACAGGCGAGAAGGCGCTGGCCGGCTTCGACAGCACGAAGCCGAAGCCTTTGCCCAACTCGTTCGGGATCAGGTTGCGCAGGCTTACGTCGTTGACCAGCATGACCAGCTTGATATGGCCGGCAGCGGCCTTGGCATCGGTACCAATGGCAACGTCGTCCGTAATCACGGCCACTTCGGCTTCCAGGTCGGTGCCCCAAGCTTCGTCGCGGATGGTGATAGGGTCGCGTGCACCCAGCAGGTCGTCGGAGCCGCCCTGATACATCAGCGGGTCGGTATAGAACTCCGGCGGCATCTCGGCCTTGCGGGCCTTGCGCACCAGCTCCACGTGGTTCAGGTAGGCCGAACCGTCCACCCACTGGTAGGCGCGCGGCAGCGGCGCGGCGCACTGGGTCTGGTCGAAAGCCTTCGCGTCCGTAATCTGGCCCGCGTTCAGGCGGTCGGAGACAGTCTTCAGTTTCGGCTCAGCAGCGGCCCAGTTGTCGATGGCGGCTTGCATGGTCGGCGCGATATCGGCGACTTCGACATAGTGCTTGAGGTCGCGGCTAACCACGACGAGGCGGCCGTCGCGGCCGTGCTTGAGACTGGCGAGTTTCATGTTCTTGGTATCCCTTTTGTGGCCCGGGGCCACACAATCACATTATCGCTAAGGAACCTCT
>JAFAKZ010000497.1 GCA_019234745.1 Burkholderiales bacterium | reverse complement strand
GCCGGATCGAAGCTCAGTTCGGCGTACAAGCCGCGTACATGGCGGTCGTCCAGGCGGGCGTATTCGCTGTCGGCGCAGGCCGGGTTGTCGCGCATGCGCTGCAGCTGCCAGCTGGTCTCGGACCAGGCCTTTTGGAGGTCTGTACGCGTCTCGCTAAATACCAAGCGATTGCGCTTCTTGATCTTCAAGCGGTCGTCGTCGTTCACCGTACCGATCACGTGCAACTGGCTGCGGATACCTTCGGCGAAGAAGGCGGCCATTACGGCGTGCGTATCGCCACGGCGCACCTGTAGTACGGCGCCCAGCTCTTCGTTGAACAGCACGCCCATCAGGCGACCGTTCTCAGCGCGAGCCACGGATTCCGGCGAGATTTCGCTGTATTCGCGCTGCGCACGGCGGCGCTCGATACACAGCTCGTCCACGTCCAGCGTTGCGCCGCAACGGCCGGCGAACATCATTTCTGCGACGGTCGCCATCAGGCCGCCATCGCTGCGGTCGTGGTAGGCCAGCACCTTGCCCTGCGCATTGAGCGCCTGCATGACCTTGAAAAACGCTGCCAGCGCTTCGCTGTCGTTCAGGTCCGGCGCGTGGTTGCCCACCTGCTTGTACACCTGCGCCAGGGCCGAACCGCTCAGGCGGCACTTGCCGTTGCCCAGGTCGATCAGGATCAGGTCCGTGTCACCCTGGTCGGTGCGCAGCTGCGGCGTGAGTGTGCGGCGCGCGTCCGTCACGGGAGCGAAGGCGGAGACGATCAGCGACAGTGGCGCCACCACGGCGCGCTCCTCGTTCTGCTCGCGCCATACCGTCTTCATCGACAGGCTGTCCTTGCCCACGGGGATGCTTATACCCAGCGTCACGCACAGGTCGCGCACGGCTTCCACCGTGTCGAACAGATTGGCGTCCTCGCCCGGGTGACCCGCAGCGGCCATCCAGTTGGCCGACAGCTTCACGTCGCCCAGCTTGGCAATGGGTGCGGCAGCAAGGTTGGTGAGCGCCTCGCCCACGGCCATGCGTCCCGAGGCGGGAGCGGAGATCAGCGCCAGCGGCGTACGCTCGCCCATGGACATCGCCTCACCCTGATAGGTGTCGTAGCCCATGGTGGTGACGGCCACGTCGGCCACGGGAATCTGCCACGGGCCGACCATCTGGTCGCGCGCCGTCATACCGCCCACGGAACGATCGCCGATGGTGATCAGGAAGCGCTTGTCGGCAACAGAAGGCAGGCGCATCACGCGGTACACGGCGTCGTGCAGGTCGAGCGCGGACGAGTCGAACATGGGCAGCTCGCGCGCCAGGCGCGCCACGTCGCGCACCATCTTGGGCGGCTTGCCCAGCAGCACGTCCATCGGCATATCGACGGGCTTGTTGTCGAAGTGGCTGTCCGCCACTTCCAGCTGTTGCTCCAGCGTGGCCGTGCCGACGACGGAGAAGGGGCAGCGCTCGCGCTCGGCCATGGTGCGGAACAGCTCAAGATGTTCGGCGCGGATCGCCAGCACATAGCGCTCCTGCGACTCGTTGCACCAGATCTGCAAGGGCGACATGCCCTTCTCTTCCAGGTGGATGTCGCGCAGCTTGAACTGCGCACCGCGCTCGGAGCCGTGCACCAATTCCGGCAGGGCATTGGACAGGCCACCCGCGCCCACGTCGTGGATGCTCAGGATGGGATTCTTGTCGCCCAGCTGCCAGCAGCGGTCGATCACTTCCTGCGCACGGCGTTCGATCTCCGGGTTGCCGCGCTGCACCGAATCGAAGTCCAGGTCGGCCGCGTTCGCCCCCGTGTCCATCGAGGATGCAGCACCGCCGCCCAGGCCAATCAGCATGCCGGGGCCGCCCAAAACAATGATCAACGCACCGGCCGGAATATCGTGCTTGCCCACATGCTGGGCGTCGATATTGCCCACGCCGCCCGCGATCATGATGGGCTTGTGGTAGCCGCGCATCTCGTCCAGATGCTTCTCTTCGAAGGTGCGGAAGTAGCCTGCCAGGTTCGGACGGCCGAACTCGTTGTTGAAGGCCGCGCCACCGATTGGGCCTTCAACCATGATCTGCAGCGCCGACACGATGAGGTCGGGGCGACCGTATTCCAGCTTGTCGTCGGAATACACTTCCCAGGGCTGCTTGAAGCCGGGGATATTGAGATTCGATACGGTAAAGCCCGTCAGGCCCGCCTTGGGCTTGGAACCGCGGCCAGTTGCACCCTCGTCGCGGATCTCGCCGCCCGAGCCCGTGGAAGCACCAGGGAAGGGCGAAATCGCCGTCGGGTGGTTGTGCGTCTCCACCTTCATCAGGATATGCGTAGGACGTTCCTGGTAGGCGTAGCTGTGGTCGCCCGGCTGCGGGTGGAAGCGGCGGATGGTGGCGCCCTCGATCACGGAAGCGTTGTCGGAGTACGCCACGACCGTGCCTTCCGGGTGCGCCTTGTGCGTATCGCGAATCATGCCGAACAGCGACTTGGCCTGGGCCTCGCCGTCGATGATGAAGTCCGCGTTGAAAATCTTATGGCGGCAGTGTTCCGAGTTCGCCTGGGCGAACATCATCAGTTCGATGTCGTTCGGGTTACGGCCGAGCTTCTTGAAGTTCTCGACCAGGTAATCGATCTCGTCCGGCGAAAGAGCCAGGCCCATGTCGCGGTTGGCCGCTTCCAGTGCCGGACGGCCGCCGCCCAGAATGTCGACGCTGGCGAGCGGCTGCGGCTCGGCATGGCTGAACAGTGCCTCGATGCCGTCGAAGCTGGGCCATACGGCCTCGATCATGCGGTCGTGCGCGAGCGCGGCAAACTTGCTGCGCTCGGCGTCGCTGAGATCACGCCCGGCGTACAGTGCCATGCCGCGCTCGACGCGCACCACGCCGTCGAGGCCACACAGCTTGAGGATGTCGGTAGCCTTGGAGGACCAGGGCGAGATCGTGCCGACGCGCGGCGTGATCAGGATCATCGTGCCGCGGGCACGGGCGTCGTCCGGTTTGCTGTCGTCGGCGAGGATACGATCGAGCCGCCCTCGCGCCTCGCCGCCCAAGGGCGCCGACACCTCGGCGAAGTGCCAGAACTCGGCGTACGGGGCCACGCCGGCGACGCCCGCCTCCTTGCAGCTGTTGATCAGTTTTTCGATGCGGAACGCAGAAAGCGCGATGCCGCCGCGCAGCTTGAGGAGAGAAGGCATGGCGTACAAACCGTTGGGGACCGGATAAGAGGCGCGAATTTTACCGGAAAACCCGTCGTTTAACGACCAGAAATGCAGGGTTCCCGGCGCTCGGATACCGGATGAAGTATAGACAGTCCCAACGCGATTCGCGCCAGCGCGTGTTCCCGCTGGATTCCAGCTCTCGCGGATATGGCGCATTTGTAGGGTGCCCTATCCAGCCTACGCGACGTCCAGATCAGACCTTGAGGATAAACCCAATCAAGCGCCGCACCTCCGCTTCCACGCGCTCGCGCGGCGGCGGATCAGCGCGGTTGATGCAGTCGAATTCCAGGCGATGCACCATGCCCAGCACCAGCGAGGCATCGATTTCCGGCTGTTCCGGGGCAAACGGCATGACCAGCTTGGCGATCTTGCCCACCAGGTTCTCCCGATAGGCCTTCACTTTGCGCATCAAGGGATCGTCCAAACCGGACAGCTGCAGGTAGTTCAACTCGACGGCGATACCGACGAAATGGTTGCGCGCCGTATCGACGATGAAAGAGGACAGCGCCTGCGTGATGTCCGCATGCACGCGGCGGCGCACTTCCGGGATGGCAGCCTGCTCGGGCGGGATGGCACCGATGTACTCGGCCATGCGACGCAGCAGCTCGGCATTGTCACTGGCTGCCATCTCCACAAAATGATCGAAAGTCTGCTCGACCAGGTCTTGCAGGCTGGTAAAGAAGTAAGTCGTCAGCGATAGCGGTACGCCCGCCTCGGCCGCAATGGCACGGTGCGTGATGGCATGCAGGCCGCGCTTGGCGATGACGACCATGGCCGCCGTCAGGATGGCCTGGCGCGACTTTTCGCCTTTGGCGCGCGTACGACGCTTGGTCGTCGGCTCCGTATCGTGCAGCATCGCTTGATCGAGTTCGCTCATGGGGCGTCCTTCAGGCGACTCAGGCCAAGGTGGCATCCAGGCGGCGCAGCACCTCGTCGCGGCCCAACAGGGCCAGCACCAGGTCGACCGACGGCGTTTGGGTCGTGCCGCACACGGCGGCGCGGAGCGGCATGCCAATCTGCGGCATCTTGATTCCTTCCGCCGCGATGAACTCCTTGATGGCCGCAGACAAGCTGGCTGCGTCCCAGCTCACATCAGCCAGCACGGCGCGGAAGCGGCCCAGCCGGCCACGCGCTTCTTCCGTCAGGTGCTGCGCAGCCAACTCGGCCGGCGCCGCGTCGTGGCGGTAGAAGTAGGTAGCCTGTGCGGCGAGATCGACCAGATTCGTCACACGTTCCTTCAGGAGTGCGATCACGTCCGACAGTACGGGGCCCGCATCCACCTGAACATCGAGCTTGGCCAGGAACGGTTGCGTCAGCGTAGCCAGGCGCGCGTTGTCGGCCGCCTTCATATGCTGCTGGTTCACCCACAACAGCTTGTCGTTGTCGAAGCGGGAAGAGCTGGGGCTTACATCGGTCAACTCAAACCATTCGACAAACTGCGTCGTGGAGAACACTTCGTCATCCCCATGCCCCCAACCCAGGCGGGCCAGGTAGTTCAGGAACGCCTCAGGCAGAATGCCCTTGAACTCGTAGTCGGCAACGGCAACGGGCTGAAACCGCTTGCTCATCTTGCTGCCGTCCGGGTTGAGAATCATAGGCAGGTGGCCGTACACAGGCAGCGGCGCACCCAACGCTTCCAGGATATTGATCTGGCGCGGCGTGTTGTTGACGTGGTCGTCGCCGCGGATCACATGGGTGATGCCCATGTCCCAGTCGTC
>JAFAKZ010000446.1 GCA_019234745.1 Burkholderiales bacterium | reverse complement strand
ACCTTGCCGATCCAGTCGCTGCCCATCTGCCCGGCCACCAGCAGCACATAGCGGCGGATCGCCGGATCTTGCTTGGCCAGCTCATCGTGCGTCAGGCCAAAGCGCGCGCTGATCGCCTCGATCATATTGCCGAACACGACGATGTCGGTAACCGTATCAACACCCGGCAACGGGACCAGTGCCGCGGTCGCGGACAGCCGGCCACGTCGGCGAATCAGCCCGCGAGCTTCGTCGCGTGCCTGCTCCAGCTCAGCCAGCGTTACGGGCATTGTCATGCTTAGCTTCCCTTCTTGGTCAGGCCGTCCACCAGCAGCTTCTCGCAGCACTTGAAGCCCAGGTAGCAAAACAGGGCAAAGTAACCCAGTGCGAGCAGCTCAAGCAGCTGTCGCAAGGCGCCTTCCATCACCACGCCCAGGCCATATGTCCAGAACAGCTCAAGGTTGGCGTGCAAGAGCATGACCAGGTTGTACGACGCGACACCGAAGCTGAGGAAGAACACGCCCGTCAACAAGAAGGTCGCGACGAGATGGGCCTGCAGCCAGCCCACAGCCTGCAAGCGAAGCCGCCCGAGCGATACGCGCATGGCGGCCCCTCTCGCTTAAGCGAACAACCAGGGTTGCGCGGCGCGGTGCTTCTCTTCGAATGCCTTGATCTTGTCCGCGTGCTTCAAGGTCAGGCCGATTTCGTCGAGGCCGTTGAGCAGGCAGTGCTTGCGGTGTGCCGTGATATCGAAGGAGAACGACTCGCCCGAGGGCGTCGTCACCGTCTGCGCGGCCAGGTCGATTGCCAGGCGATAGCCTTCCGTCGCTTCGACTTCCTTGAACAGGCGATCCACCACGTCGGCCGGCAGCACGATGGGTAGCACGCCGTTCTTGTAGCAGTTGTTGAAGAAGATGTCGGCGAACGAAGGCGCAATCACGGCGCGGAAGCCGTAGTCTTCCAGCGCCCACGGGGCATGCTCGCGCGAGCTGCCGCAGCCGAAGTTTTCACGGGCGAAAAGCACCTGCGCGCCCTTGTAGCGGGGCTTGTTCAGTACGAAATCCGGGTTCACCGGGCGCGTGCTGTTGTCCATGCCCGGCTCGCCGTGGTCCAGGTAGCGCCACTCGTCGAACAGGTTGGGGCCGAAGCCGGAACGCTTGATGGACTTCAGGAACTGCTTCGGGATGATCGCGTCGGTATCGACGTTGGCGCGGTCGAGCGGACAGACCAAGCCTTGAAGTGTGGTAAATGCTTGCATGATGTTTTCCTGGGCCTGCGTGGTCGCGGCCGTCTCAAACTTAAGCGAAGGTGCGGACGTCCACGAAATGGCCAGCAATGGCTGCAGCTGCGGCCATCTCCGGGCTCACCAGGTGGGTACGCCCCCCCTGCCCTTGCCGGCCTTCGAAATTGCGGTTCGAGGTCGAAGCACAGCGCTCGCCCGGTTCCAGGCGGTCGGCGTTCATCGCGAGGCACATAGAGCAGCCCGGTTCGCGCCACTCGAAGCCAGCGTCGGTAAAGACCTTGTCCAGGCCCTCTGCCTCAGCCTGCGCTTTCACAAGGCCGGAGCCTGGAACGATCAGCACGAGCTTCACGTTATCGGCCTTCTTGCGGCCCTTGACGATGGACGCTGCGGCACGCAGGTCTTCGATACGGGAGTTCGTGCAGGAGCCGATGAACACCTTGTCGACCGGGATCTCGCTCATCGGCGTATTGGCTTGCAGGCCCATATAGGCCAAGGCACGCTCCATGCCGCTGCGGCGGGTGGCATCGGACTCGTTCTTCGGGTCCGGCACGCGGTCGTTGATGGTTACGACCATCTCGGGCGAGGTGCCCCAGGTGACCTGCGGCAGGATGGCGGTGGCATCGAGCTCCACAACACTGTCGAACTTGGCGCCATCGTCCGACACCAGCGTACGCCAGTAGGCCACGGCCTTGTCCCAGGTGTCACCCTTAGGCGAGAACGGACGGTCCCTCAGGTAATCGATCGTATGCTGGTCGACGGCGACCATGCCCGCGCGTGCGCCGGCTTCGATGGCCATATTGCACAGGGTCATGCGGCCTTCCATGGTCAGCGCGCGGATGGCGGAGCCGCCGAATTCGATGGCGTAGCCCGTGCCGCCGGCCGTGCCGATCTTGCCAATCACGGCCAGCGCGATATCCTTGGCCGTCACACCGCGGCCCAGCGTGCCTTCTACCTTCACCAGCATGGACTTGGACTTCTTGGCCGTCAGCGTCTGCGTGGCCATCACGTGCTCGACCTCAGAGGTGCCGATGCCGTGCGCCAGGCAGGCGAAAGCGCCATGCGTCGAGGTATGGCTGTCGCCGCAGACGACCGTCATGCCGGGCAGCGTGGCGCCGTTTTCGGGGCCGACCACGTGCACGATGCCTTGGCGCTTGTCCTTGAAGGGGAAATAGGCCAGTGCGCCGACTTCACGAATATTGGCGTCCAGCGTTTCGACCTGCTGGCGCGAAATGGGATCCTTGATGCCTTCATCCCAGTGGTCGGTCGGGGTGTTGTGGTCTGCAGTCGCCACGATGGACGAGATGCGCCAGGGCTTGCGGCCTGCTAGTTTGAGGCCTTCAAAAGCCTGGGGACTGGTGACTTCGTGGACCAGGTGGCGGTCGATGTAGAGAAGGACGGTGCCGTCGGCTTCTTCATGTACCACATGGCTTTGCCAAAGCTTATCGTAGAGGGTCTGCGCCATCGTATTACAGCCGGGTTTCGTTTGGGGAATATCGAAGTTATCACGCACTTGTGCAGTGCGGCAACCCAATAAGCGCCCCCCAGGCTGATAATGCTGACGACTGGTGCCTAGAACTCGCCCGATATCTTTTCGCATCGGGGTTCGACACCCTGCCGGTGAATTGCCGCATTGCAAGCCGCTTACGGTACCCGTACGGCCGCGCGTCTTGCGCCTTGCATTTCATCCCGCATGGCATCAAACCCCGATGCGAAAAGAGATTGAGCGGGCTCTTACCTGACCCGTTCCTTTTCCTTGGCCATCAGTTCCGGCCATGCCATGCGCAGGTAGTAGACCATGGACCACAGCGTGAGCAGCGCAGCAAGAATCAGGCTGATCGTACCCAGCCATTGCATATCCACATGCGGGATCAGGTTCTGGTGGAACAGGAGCACGATGATGGCGATCATCTGCGCCGCCGTCTTGACCTTACCGACGAAGGAGACGGCCACGCTGCGTGAGGCGCCGACCTGGGCCATCCATTCACGTAGCGCGGAGATGGTGATTTCGCGGCCGATGATGATAAAGGCCAGCCACGCATCAACACGCCCCAGCTGTACCAGCAGGATCAGCGCGGCCGCGACCATCAGTTTGTCGGCCACCGGATCGAGGAAGGCGCCGAAGGCCGAGGTCTGGTTCCACTTGCGCGCGAGGTAACCGTCGAACCAATCGGTGATCGAGGCGAGCGAAAACAGCGCGGCACCGATGACATCCTGCCAGTTGAGACTGAGGATGCGCTGGGGGATGTAGAACACGCCAAGAAAGAGCGGAATCATCAGGATTCGCGCCCAGGTGAGGTAAGTGGGGAGATTTAAGGGCATAGCGCGGACGGGGCCAGCGACATCTCAATGTAATGCGTTGTAAATCTTCTCCGCCAGGGCTTGGCTGATACCCTCGACTTGGCAGAGATCCTGAATACTTGCCGCCTTCACGCCCTGCAGGCCCCCGAAGCGCGTCAACAGGCGCTGGCGCCGCTTGGCGCCGATGCCGTCGATTTCTTCCAGACTCGACGACACACGTGCCTTACCGCGACGCGCACGATGACCCGTAATGGCAAAGCGGTGCGCCTCGTCGCGCACCGTCTGGATAAGGTGTAGGGCGGCCGAATCGCGCTGCAATTGTAGCGTCTGGTTTCGCGAGGGAACAATCAGCTGTTCAAGGCCAGGCTTACGAGTCTCGCCTTTTGCAACACCCACCAGCAGCGCGTCGTTCAAACCCACCTCCTCCAGCACTTCCACCGCGATGCCGATCTGGCCCTTGCCGCCATCGATCAGGATCACGTCCGGCACCACGCCCTCGCCGGCCGCTACCTTCTCATAGCGGCGCGTGAGCACCTGGCGCATGGCCGCGTAGTC
>JAFAKZ010000569.1 GCA_019234745.1 Burkholderiales bacterium | reverse complement strand
CACGGGTGTCGGCATCTGGGCGGAAGCGCAGCTATTCAGCCTGCAGTAGGCCGGCATATCCGCTGGTGATTTCTTCCTAGGAAGCGGCAGCCTGCGGGCTGCCGTTTGTCTTTGGCGCGAAGTCTGTGTGAGATATGGCGGAGACTGTCGGAGTGGCAATGGGGCGCGGAATACCGTTGCGGCTCAACATATCGCGGACCACCGCGAGCGCGTCGTCGATGTCGGCGCACAATTGATCGATACGGTCTATTTGGTGTTCGGCCTGATTATGATTTTCCAACGTTATCCCCCTTGATTTCGCGGCGAACTTTACCAAGGGGAGCTGATGCCCACATCGTCCAGATGAGGGAAAGCGCGCGGCGAGGTCAGCCTCGTCCGTGTTTGGGCTTGCCGGTCGCAGGCGCGCCCGTGGCCAGCACCTGCGCCGCCTTCGGCGGACCGAAGTCGAGCCGCGGCAGCAGGGTAGGGGCCAGCAGCTTGAGCACCTGCACGGGCAGGGCGCTGGTGAACTTGTAGTCGCCTGCCTTTTCGCCTGCCACATAGGCCACGACGGTGCCGAAGTAGCGGTCGCCCATATAGAAGGCGAAGGCGCCGGAGCGGCTGACCACGCGTTCCGAGGTCAGTTCGCCGGCGCGGGCGAAGGTCTTGTAGCGGTTGTCGCCCGTGCCCGTCTTGCCGCCCACCGTGATGATCGTGCCGTCCTTCAGCTTGTAGGCGCCATATAGGCGCCGCGCCGTGCCCTGGCTTACGACCTCGGAGGTTACCTGGCGCACCAGCTGTGCGATGTCCTGCGACAGCACGCGCTGGCCCTTGGCAGGAACCTGGGTCAGCGCCGTCTCGTATGGGGTGCCGGCGGCGAACTGCAGCCTATCGATATGTGTGATGGGCAGGCGCACACCGTCATCCGACAGGATGCCCAACAGTTCGGCCAATGCGGCGGGTCTGTCGGCCGAGGCGCCCAGTGCCGTCGCGTAGGATGGCACCAGCGTGTCGAAGGGGTAGCCCAGTTTCTTCCAGCCCGCGTGGATGTGCTGGAAGGCGTCGACCTCCAGCACTTGGGCGATGCGCGAGTTCTGCCCCGCCCGGTCGTGGCTGGCATAGAGCCATTGATAGGCGTCCTCGCGCTGTGGCAGGCTGGCGCGCACCATCTCGGTCCAGCCGGCATTCGGATGGGCGTGCAGGTATTCCACCATCCATAGCTCGAGCGGGTGCACGCCGGCGAGGAAGGCGCGGTCGGCCAGGTTGTAGGGATTGGGGTCCCAACGCTCGTACTGTTTGGCCAGCGCAGCGCGGTCGAGCTTCTGTGCCGGGCTCAGGTGCTTGGCCAGGAAGTCCGCATAGGCGTCGAGGCTCGCCTTGGGTTCCAGCGTGCGGTACACCATGGTCAAGCGCTTGGCGCTGTGCCTGATGTTCTGCACCAGCAGCGTGTCGTCCTCGTCTACGCTCCTGCCATGGTACTTGCGGTAGAACTCGGCCATAAAGACGCGCCCTTCGCGGTCGGCGAAGCGCTTCAAGTACGTCAGTCGGCGCGGGTCGTGCATATCGTCCAGCAGCGCGTCGCCGTCGCCCACTTCTTCGTCGATATAGTGGCGTACCACGTCGCGCATCAGGCGGATATATACGAGGTTGACGGAACGGCGCGTGGCCTCGCGTATGGTCAGCGTACGGTTGTTGTCGTCTTTGTCGAAATTCTCGAAAGTGTGTTGGCCGCCGCCTGTGAAGAAGGTCGCGGCCGGGCTGGCGGAATAGGTGCGTTCCAGCGAGGCCGCCAGCATGGTCGGCAGGCTCTTGTCGCTGGCGCGCTTGAGATAGTCCACGGCCCAGGCGCGTATGACCGAGTCACTTGGCTTCACCTGCCTCAATTCATCGTCGCTCATGCCCGCGTATTGCTCGTGCAGCGACTCGATGATGCCCAGGTAGGTGATCAGCGTGCGCAGCTTGGCCGTCGAGCCCAGGTCCAGCTTGGTGCCTTCGTTCACGTCGAAGGGCTGGTCGAAATTGTCGGCCTGCACGCGCACCTTATTGCCCGTCGGCGTGCGCTCGATCAGGGTGAAGCTATAGGTTACCCCGTCGGGCGAGCCCTGCAGCAGCAGGTTCTTGTCGTACAGCCCAGCCGTCTTCGCGTAGGCCGGATCGCGCAGTTTCAACAGTTCGGCCGTCACGTCGCGCTGCAGGGTGGAGTCCAGCGTGCTGTTCACCGTCAGATCGAGCCGGTCCAGGTCGTACATGCGCGGCACGCCCAGCATATCTGCCAGGTTCAGGCGCACGGCGCTGGCGCCTTTGCGCTCGATGGGCGAGGCGATGGCCGTGATCGCGCGCTCTTTCTGCTGCTTGAGCGAGACCTTGAGCGCCGCATCGCGCAGGCCGGGGGTGATGACGCCATCCTTGGCCAAGAGGCGCAGATAGGAGTCGGTCAGATTCTGCAGCGTGCCGATGCCTTCGTTGAGGAAATAGGACGGGCTGCGCTGCGAGATCATCAGGCTAAGCGCTTCCTTGTAGACGATCGCACGCTCCTCGATCGGTCCGTGGAAAGTGC
>JAFAKZ010000339.1 GCA_019234745.1 Burkholderiales bacterium | reverse complement strand
CGTGGCGTTCAGCTTCATGGTGCAGGAGCCGAGCGAGATCATGGCGTGATCGAGCGCCAGGTCCTTGTTCTGCAGCTTCTTGATGAAGCGCAGCATTTCCGTTTCCGTGTGGTGGGCGTTGAACACGGGGTGGGTCAGGATGTCATCGGTACGCAGCACGGCTTCCGGCAGGCGGCATACGCGTTCCTGGTCCAGCAGCTCCACGTCCAGGCCGCGGGCTGCATCGCCAACCAGGGCCGTCCACAGCGCCTTTACGTCGTCACGCGTGGCGCGCTCGCTGAAGCTTACGCCCAGCTGGCTGGAGGACACATGGCGCAGGTTGTAGCCGGCAGCCTGGGCTGCTTCGAAGGCGGCGTGCGCCTTGCTGCCCATGTCGACCACGACCGTGTCGAAGAAGCGGCGCGTCTGCACCGACACGCCCACGCGCTTCAGGCCTTCGGCGAAGATGGCCGTGAGGCGGTGGATGCGGTTGGCGATGCGCTTGAGGCCAACGGGGCCGTGGTATACGGCGTAGAGCGAGGCGATGTTCGCCAGCAGCACCTGGCTGGTACAGATATTGGAGTTGGCCTTTTCGCGGCGGATATGCTGCTCGCGCGTCTGGAGCGCCATGCGCAGCGCCGGGTTGCCGGCCGAGTCCACGCTCACGCCGATGATGCGGCCGGGTACGGAGCGCTTGTATTCATCCTTGGTCGCGAAGAAGGCGGCGTGCGGGCCGCCGAAGCCCATCGGCACGCCGAAGCGCTGGGCCGAGCCGAGCGCAATGTCGGCACCCAGCGAGGCGGGCGACTTCAACACGACCAGCGCCATCGGGTCGCAAGCCAGGGCGACAACGCCGCCCATGGCCTTGACGGCAGCGACGGCCGGCTCGATGTCGCCGATTTTGCCGTTCACGTTCGGGTACTGGAACAGCGCGCCGAATACGTCGTGGTCCTTGGCTTCTGCGGGCGAACCGTAGATCAGCTCCCAGCCGAAGGCCTGGGCGCGCGTCTTCATCACGTCGATCGTTTGCGGCAGCGCGTCGCGATCGACGAAGTAGCGGTTCGTCGCCGTTTTGGACAGGCGGCGCGCCATGGCCATCGCTTCGGCAGCGGCCGTCGCTTCGTCCAAGAGCGACGCATTCGCCAGTTCCAGGCCCGTCAGGTCCAGGATCATCTGCTGAAAGTTCAACAGGCACTGCAGGCGACCCTGCGAGATTTCAGCCTGGTAAGGCGTGTAGGCCGTATACCAGCCGGGGTTTTCGAACACGTTGCGCAGGATCACCTTGGGGGTGATGGTCTCGTGGTAGCCCATGCCGATAAAGGAGCGGGCGATCACGTTCTTCTGCGCGATGGCGCGGATCGAGGCCAGCGCCGCTTCCTCCGTCACCGCGTCGGGCAGTGCCACGGGCGTGCCGCCCAGGATGGCGGCCGGCACCGTCTGCTGCACCAGCTCGTCGAGCGAGCCGGCGCCGACGGCGGCCAGCATCTCGGCGATTTCGGCATCGTCCGGGCCGATGTGGCGGTGAATGAATTCGTCGTGGTTTTCGAGGGAGGACAACGGCGTCATGGTATGACCCTTCTAGTGCGGTTCGCTAAGGTACGTCGATCTTTCCCATTCCCGAGCGCTAGCGAGGCTCCCTCGCGGCGGCGAGGGCGGGGGGAGTGGAATCAATCAGCGAGAAATGGTTGGTATTCCATTTTCGGTTAGCACCCGGCTCCGCCGGGTGATTCGCAAACCCGTTGAGAACAGACAACGGATTTACGGGAAGGCAAACCGGCCGCTTGTGGCGGCCGGTATGTAGAGCAGTCGTGCCTATCGGGCGGGGCCTATCAGGCGCCCACTTCCTTGCCGTAGGCGGCTGCGTCCATCAGGCCGTCCAGGTCGGCGGCATTGGCGGGCTTGATCTTGAAGAACCAGCCGGCGCCATAGGGGTCGCTGTTCACCGTATCCGGTGCATCGGCCAGCGCCTCGTTCACGGCGACGATCTCGCCGGCGATAGGGGCGTACACGTCGGAAGCGGACTTCACCGATTCGACCACGCCGGCGGCGGCGTCGCGGGCCAGCTTGGCGCCAACGGACGGCACTTCCACGAACACTACGTCGCCCAGCAGGCTTTGCGCGTGGTCGGTAATGCCCACGGTCACGCTGCCGTCAGCCTCAAGGCGCAGCCACTCGTGGCTGGCAACGTACTTCAGATCGCTGGGGATATTGGTGCTCATAGCGTAGTCTCTTCGTTGGGTGGGCGCGGCGCGCCGGTTTATCGAGCTGGCCGTATCGTATCGACCAAGTTTGGCGCGGATTTTAGCAAATTCGTAGGCAAAGCGGCTGCAATTACAGTCACTTGATCCCACAATTACTTGCATGATATAGACCCGGCCGGCGTTTCGCGCCAGCGTGCAGGCCCTCAAACGGGCGTCAGGCGACCGTCGGCAAGGCGCCAGCGCGTGGCGTTCGCGGCCGCGATGAAATCGTCGTCGTGGCTGGAGAAGACGATCGTGTCGCGGTTGCTGCGCGCACGCAGCAAATCGAGCAAGGCACCGCGGTAGCCCTCGTCCAGGCCGTTGCTCGGTTCGTCCAGCAGGATGGCGCCATCGCCCACGAAGGCCAGTGCCATAAAGAGCCGGCGCTGCATGCCCAGCGACATATCGCGCATGAGAACGGGCAACAGGGCCTCGATGTCAAAGCGGTCGGCGAGCTCGCCCAGCGCATCGCGCGCAAGGCCGCGGAAGCGCAGCACGGCATCGACAAAGTCGCGCCCGCTCATATGCTCGTAGAACACGGGTCGGTCCGGCACATAGAACAGGCGACGGCGCGCCTCGACGGGCTGGCCGGCAAGGCTGATGCCATAGACCTCGATCTCGCCGCGCAGTGGTGGCTCGATGCCCGCGAGGAGCCGCAGCAGTGTGGACTTACCCACACCGTTCGCACCGACGATGGCATGGCAGCCGGGCGAGAATGCGCAGGAAAAGTCGTCGAACAGGCGCCGCGCGCCATAGCGGACGACGATTTGACGCGCAGTGATCATGGGGATACCTGGTAGGCCAGAATGGTGTGTGTGGCGACAGTCGCAACCCACCACAGCAGGCGGCGGTCACCCGTGCGGCTGACGGCCGGCAAGGCACCGGCAGCGGCGGCCACGATCGGCAAACCAGCGACCGCGGCAATCGTGCCCAAGCCGGTGCCGGAAACGATCAGCTGACCGATCGCCAGTGCCATTGGCGGCAGGAGGAAGGCCAGGCTGATGGCAATGTCACCCGATGTGCGTCGACCCAGGCCGGGGAGATGGCCGAAGTAGGCATCCGCGCTCTGGTGGGCCGAGCCGAGAATGACCATGACGCCGCCATCCAGGATGACGCAGATGCCGAGACCCACGACGGTGGCAACAGCGGGGATGACCGAGCCATCTGGCCGCTGCCACAGCCAGTGCATCGCGAGTATCGTACCGAGCATCAAGCCTTGCCGGACGAGCAGGCTGGTCTTGTGCCGATCGAGCAAGATGCCCAGCTGCAGGTCGACAATGGGCACGTGGTGTCGCAGCCCCTTCAGCAGCGGGCGAGCCGTGCCGCCGGCGTAGATGACCAGCAATGCAACAGCAGCCGAGAACAGGCCAAGTGCCGAGAGATAGTGCGGCAGATCCACCGCCGCGTGCTGCTGCCGCAACATGGAGGGGGCGAGCAGCCAGGGGAGCCATAGAGGCCCCAGTGCGCCAAGGGCGACGACAATCTGCGACACCCGCCATTCGCTGCGCGCGATGGGTAGGTGCCGGCACCAGGCGGCAACGGTGTCGGCCGCGAGGATACGCGCTTGCCAGGCCAGCCAGACCGCGCACAGTATGAGATATATGAACAGCGGTGTCGTCAGCGTCGGCGCAGGCGCAGCCTGTGCGAAGGGCATGACGGGCGCGGCCACGACATCAGGAGAATGCAATAGAAGGTAGCCCGCCGGCGCCGCTGAAAAGAACATGGCATGGCGATGCCGGTACAGCAGCTGCCGGTTGCCGCTGCGCAGATGCCGCAAGCGCATGCCGACCAGCATGCGAACGTTTGCCAGCCGCAGGAGTAGGCTACGCATCACAGCTTAAGAGGCGTGTAGCCGCTCGCGCGTGATCAGCTGGTTGATGGTGGCGAACATCTTGCGGCCGTCCGGGTCGTCTGTGGCGGGCTGCACCACATACTTGCCGTCCACCACGAAGTAAGGCACGCCCGTTACCTCGTAGCTGCTCGACATCTGCATGGAGCGGCGCATTAGCGCGTCCATGCCGAAGGAATGCCATGCACTCTGAAATTTGGCCGCATCGAGACCCTGCTTGGCCACCCAGGGGAACAGGACCTTCTCGTCGCGCAATTCGATATGGTCGCGGTGCACGGCGTTGAATACGCGCTGCGCCATCACGTCGAGCTTGCCCATGGTCTTCAGCGTATTGGCCAGGTGGGCATAGGGCTCCCAGTCGCTGCGGCCCTCGAAATCCACGTGTTCGCGTACGAAGGCGACATCGTGCGGCAGGCTGGCAGACCAGGCTTCGACAATGGGCTCGAAATGGTTGCAATGCGGGCAACCGAAGGAGAAGAACTCGATGACTTCGACCTTGCCCTGCGTTTCCAGCGGCTGCGGCTGGTGCAGCTTCACATAGTCCTGGCCTTCGACCGGGTCGGCCTGCGCGCAAGTGACTGCAGCTGCGGCAAGCATGGTCAAAAACCAAGTGGATATGCGAAACAGGCTCGGCGATGTCATCGTATTCCTCTCGTCAGCGGGGCGCCGCCCCGGTCAATTACTCATAAACCTTCTTGCCGTTACGCACGAAGGGCATCTTCACCACGCGGGCCGGTTGCAGCGTGCCACGCACGTCCACCTGCACCGTATCGCCCAGCTTCACGGCCAGCGGCACGCGGGCCATGGCAATTGAAACCTGCAGGCTGGGCGAGAAAGTGCCGGAGGTGATTTCACCGTCGCCGGCCGGCGTCACGACCTTCATATGGCCGCGCAGCACGCCTTTGCCTTCGTACACCAGGCCGACCTGCTTCAAGAGTCCCACGCCACCGGCGGCGCGTGCTGTCTTTTCCGCTTCCACTACCGTGCGTCCGACAAACTGGCGGCCGGCTGGTTCCCAGGCGATGGTCCAGCCCATGCCGGCGGCCAGCGGCGAGACGTTGTCGTCCATCTCGTTGCCGTACAGGTTCATGCCCGCTTCCAGGCGCAGCGTGTCGCGCGCACCCAGGCCGCAGGGGGCCACGCCCACGGCGATCAGGCGGTTCCAGAACGGGATGGCCTCAGCGGCCGGCATGGTGATTTCCAGGCCGTCTTCGCCCGTATAGCCCGTGCGCGCGATAAACCATTCGCCATAGGGCAGGCCGACGAAGATGCCCAGGTTGTCGATCAGCGCGGCCACTTCCGGCTTGGCGGCCTTGGCCTTGGTCAGCGCGTTCGGGCCCTGCACGGCGATCATGGCCAGGTCGCGGCGCGGCGTAAGCTGCACGCCGAAGGTCGCGGCGATCTTGCCCATCCAGGCCAGGTCCTTGTCCGTGGTACCGGCGTTGACGACCACGCGGTAGCCCCAACTGGTGCGATAGACGATCAGGTCGTCGATCACGCCGCCTTGTTCGTTCAGCATGCCCGAGTACAGCGCCTTGCCCTCGAAGCCCAGCTTGGACACATCGTTGGCGACCAGCTGCTGCAGGAATTCCGTCGCGCGCTCACCGCGCACGTCCACGGCCGTCATATGCGATACGTCGAACATGCCGGCGTCGCTACGCACCGCCTCGTGTTCCTTGATTTGCGAGCCGTAATTGATCGGCATTTCCCAGCCAGCAAAGTCCACGATCTTGCC